>JAITXR010000369.1 GCA_031284665.1 Paludibacter sp. | reverse complement strand
CGCGGTTTCCACACTCCGGCGCGAAAAATTTTTATTCCTGCCTGCGACAGCCGTTTTGCCGTATCGAAAGTTTGTTCTTCGGTTTCGGCACTGCACGGTCCGGCGATTATTAGCGGGCGTTCGTTGCTTAAACCTTCGAAGACTATGGGTTGTAAGTTCATTATTTTTGCAATTTTTTATGATTTATATTCATTTTTAATCAACTCTGTTAGGGTTAGTTATTTGTAGGGTGTTTTGCCCAGCGGGCATTCATATCAATAGAAATCAATTGCCACAATGTAACAAAAACTCGTAGAACTTTCACGTTTTTTTGTGTGTGAATCTCCTACGGAGAATTGGGGCTTATGGTGTTGCGTTTTCTATTGATATATATTCCCTACGGGAAATTTTGGAACGAATATTTTTTTAATTAACATTAAATTTTTCACACCTCACCTGTTAGAGTTTTAATAACCACAAAATAAACAAAATTACACAAAATTACCATACTCTTATTAAAATCGATAAAATTGAGAAGGTGCAAACCGTTCAAGCGTAATGAGTTGAATATCAACACCTACTTCTATTTGTTTTTGTTCCAAATAACTTTTTACGGTTGAATATGCAATTTCGGGGCGATTATTTTCGTTGCTCAAATGGCAAAGAAAAACATTTTTGAGTTTTTTATGATAATTTTCCGCCAAAAATTTTCCTGTTTGGTCGTTACACAAATGCCCGTAATTGGAATCAATCCTTTCTTTCAGTTCGTAAGGATATTTACCTTCGCGAAGCATTTGATGGTCGTAATTGGCTTCAATTACTAAAAAATCGGCATTTTTAATATGTTCTGCAACCTCGTTGCCAATAAAGCCTAAATCGGTAGCAACAGTAAAGCGTTTCCCTTGATACTCAACAGTATAGCCAAGACATTGCGCCACATCGTGCGAAACTTCAAAAGCAGTTATCATAAAATCGGAAATTGGCGTTTTTATTCCTTTTTCAATCAGGCGTTTCGACTGTACAAGTTTCGGAACGGAGCGTGCATTCCCTTCTATCGACCGATGAACAATTTCCGTTGAATAAACCGGAATATTATATTTTTCGCCTAATGCACTCACAAATTTAATATGGTCGTAATGAGCATGGGTAACAAAAACTGCAAGAATATTGCACAAATCAAGCCCCGACTGCCGCAAATTTTGCTTTATTCGTCGTGGCGAAATTCCTGCATCAATCAATATTCCTTGTCGTGAATTTCCTATATAATAGCAATTTCCGCTGCTGCCACTTCCAAAACTTTGAAAACACAATTCATCCATTCGCACTTATTTTTTTTATTTCGAGCGCAAAGTTAAGGTTTTTCTCGAAAATTTGAACTAATTTTTCAAAATTCCTTTAATCATTCGCAAAAACATATTATTTTTGTCAGAAAAAACAAACTACAATGAGAATAGTATTTATGGGAACGCCCGATTTTGCGGTTGCAAGTTTACGGGCTTTGGTCGAAAACGGTTACGATGTGGCAGGCGTGGTTACTCAGCCCGACAAGCCGGCAGGGCGCGGCTATCGAGTTCAGCAATCGGCGATAAAACAATATGCGCTTGCGCAAAATTTGCCAATCCTGCAACCCGAAAAAATGAAAGATAAAGCCTTTATTGCTGCTCTTGCCGAGTGGAAAGCCGATGTTCAGGTGGTTGTGGCGTTTCGGATGTTGCCGTCGGAAGTTTGGCAAATGCCACGTTTTGGCACTTTCAATCTTCACGCATCGTTGTTGCCGGCTTATCGCGGTGCTGCGCCGATAAATTGGGCGATTATTAACGGCGAACGTCAAACCGGAGTTACTACATTTTTTATTGACAGTAAAATTGATACCGGAAAAATTATTTTGCAGGAAAAAATTGCAATTTCAGATAGCGATAATGCCGAAACTATTCACGATGCACTTATGACAATCGGCGCAAAACTTGTGTGTAAAACAATAGATTTAATCATTAACAACAGCATTCAAAGCATTGACCAACAAGAACTTGCCGACGAGACTTTATTACAAAAAACTGCGCCAAAACTTTTTCGCGAAACTTGCAAAATCGATTGGCAGCAGTCGGCTCAGCAGGTTTACAATTTTATTCGGGGATTAAGTCCTTATCCTACGGCTTGGGCTGCACTGAATTTTGTGCCGGATGTTGATGCAATAGAAATAAAAATTTACGAAAGCGACAAAGAAATTATCGCTCACAATTTACCGACCGGCACAATTGTAAGCGATATGAAAAAATACGCCAAAGTGGCTGTAAATGACGGTTTTATTGTTCTAAAAAATGTTCAGGCAGCAGGAAAAAAACGAATGGAAATTGGTGAATTACTGCGTGGACTACGACATTAATAATGTAAAATGTGCTAATGTGTCAATGAAGGAATGAAGAAATTAAGAGCGGTTAATGTCCCCTCTGTCCCAAAAAAGAAAGAAAAGACATTTTTTGAACACGAAGACACAAAGGCAAGAAGACACGAAGAACAGTGATGAACGTCGTCCTACCACCCGATAGTCCTGCGAGGCTTATATCATTAGGGAATTATACGGATAATTATAATTATTTCTTACTGCCTGCTGATTTTCTCGGAATAAATTTTTTCTTTTTTGTACCGGCATCGGGTTGTTGCGCGATAATTTCGCGACACTGTTCGAGCGTAAGACTTTGCGGGTCAGTAGTTTTGGGGATTATTTTGTAGTTTTTGCTATCAAAAGCAATATAAGCACCAAATCTACCGTTAAGTACCTGAATTTCACCATTTTCGCCAAGCGTGGAAATAATGCGATTTTTTTCCGTTTCGCGTTTTGTTTCAATTATTCTGATTGCTTGCTCATCCGAAACTGCCATTGGGTCAAGGTCTTTGCCAAGCGAATAAAACTTACCGTCGTGTTTCACATAAGGACCAAAACGCCCTGTACCTACCGACATTTCCTTATCTTCGTATTTGCCCAAAGCGCGTGGCAACTTAAATAATTCGATGGCTTGTTCGAGAGTGATACTTTCGATACTTTGCTCTTTTTTGAGTGCTGCAAAAAGCGGTTTTTCTTCGTCATCGGCTGTTCCAATTTGTGCCACAGGTCCAAAACGCCCAATTTTTACCGACAATTGTTTACCACTTTTCGGGTCAGTGCCAAGTACTCTTTCGCCTACGCGATGTTCGGTTTTAATGCTTACAGCCTTTTCGACTGCGGGATGAAAACCTTTGTAAAACGTATCTATCGATTTATACCACAGTTCGTTACCTTCGGCAATATTATCAAAATCCTTTTCAATTTCGGCGGTAAAATTATAATTCATAATATCCGGAAAATTGGCAATCAGAAAATCGTTTACCACAATGCCAATATCGGTAGGGAAAAGTTTCGATTTTTCGGCTCCCGTATTTTCGGTTTTTGTTTGGTCGGAAATCTTATTGGCTTTGAGTTGCAGCAAGTTATACTCGCGTTTTTCAGCCGGTCGGTCGTCTTTTTCCACATATCCGCGCGCCTGAACGGTAGATATTGTAGGCGCGTAGGTGGATGGTCGCCCAATGCCGAGTTCTTCGAGTTTACGCACCAGCGATGCCTCACTGTAACGGGGCGGCTTGATTGTAAATCGCTGTTGAGCATCAATTTCCGAATAGATAAGTTGCTCGCCTTTTTTCATTGTGGGCAAAATTCCTTCTTTTTCATCCTCAGTTTCATCGTCGGTCGATTCCAAATATACTTTCAGAAATCCATCAAAAAGTATAACTTCGCCCATAGCGATAAATTCATATTTATTGTTTGAAATATTTATATGAATTAGCGTTTTTTCTAATTGACAATCAGCCATTTGCGAGGCGATTGTACGTTTCCAAATCAGTTCGTAAAGTTTCTTTTCCTGCGGCGTTCCATCAATGCTGTGTTCGTTGAGATAAGTAGGACGGATAGCCTCGTGTGCCTCCTGTGCGCCTTTGCTTTGAGTGTTGAATTTGCGCGTATGTACGTAATTTGCACCTGCAAACACTGTGATTTCAGCCTTCGCCGCGCCCAATGCCAAATCCGACAAATTTACAGAGTCGGTACGCATATAGGTAATTTTACCCGATTCGTAAAGGCTTTGCGCTATTCGCATTGTAGATGCTACCGAATAACCGAGTTTGCGGGATGCCTCCTGTTGCAAAGTGGAAGTAGTAAATGGTGGCGCAGGCGATTTTTTTGCAGGTTTTTTCTCAATATTATCAATAGTAAACGTTGCATTTTTAGCACTTTCGAGAAACTGTTGCGCCTCCTGTTTAGTGGCAAATTTATGCTGCAATTCGGCTTTTAACGTAACTTGTTTTCCGGCAGCATCAACTCCATTAAAAATTGCAGTAACCCGATAATTACTTTCGGAAACAAAGCGGTTGATTTCGCGCTCGCGTTCGACCACAAGGCGCACCGTAACCGACTGCACACGCCCTGCCGATAGCGAAGGTTTGACTTTGCGCCACAGCACGGGCGAAAGTTCAAAACCCACAATTCGGTCGAGTACGCGCCGCGCCTGCTGGGCATCAACTAAATTATAATTAATAGTGCGGGGAGTTTCGACGGCACGAAGGATTGCGTTTTTTGTAATTTCGTGAAACACAATACGTTTTGTTTTGTCGCTTTTCAATTTCAGTTCGTCAGCCAAATGCCACGCTATTGCCTCTCCTTCGCGGTCTTCATCAGAGGCGAGCCATACAATATCGGCATCAGCACTTGCTTTTTTTAATTCGGCAACAATTTTTTTCTTATCGGGGGTTACTATGTAAACGGGCTTGTAATTATTGGCAAAGTCAATACTGATTTCTTTGTCCTTCAAATCGCGGATATGCCCCATACTCGACATTACCTGATAGTCGCTGCCCAGAAATTTGCCAATAGTTTTGGCTTTGGCAGGAGATTCTACAATAACAAGATTTTTCGACATTATTTTTGGTTTTCGGTTGATTTATTCGTTTTGCGCTGCAAAATAACAAAAAGTAAAACATTTAACCTTAATATTAATGGTATAATTTTGTTTTTTTATGATTTGAATACAAAAAACGTTGAAATTTAAACAATATGCTAATAAACAATGTGCCAATTAAGAAATGAAGAAATGAAGAATTACGGATTATGGCAGGTAACAGCAACCTCCGCCCGTCATTGTTAGGAACGAAGCAACCCAGAAAGGAAGGCACTCAGATAAAGATATTAGGGTTTTGCTTGTCGTAGAGACGTGGCATACCGCGTCTCTACAATGCGGGCTATTCATCATTTATCATTATCTTCTCACCTCATTTTTACCTAATTTTCTTTACGAAACAAGCTCAGTAGCCTATAGATTCACCATACATAAACCTCATCACATCATTATCAACATTATTTAAGGTGCAAC
>JAITXR010000304.1 GCA_031284665.1 Paludibacter sp. | reverse complement strand
AAATTACGAATTACGACCGCAGGTACACGATGCACGGTACAGGGTACAGGGTACACGTGTGGGTAACAGCAACCTAAGTCCGTAAGGCAATAAGACATGACGAAATACATAAAATTATAAACATTTAATAATCAAACATATAAATAAATTTGCAAAAAAATAAAAACATAAATAAAAATGAAAAATTCTAATTATCCAAAAATTGGCATTCGTCCAATTATCGATGCTCGTATGCGCGGAATCCGCGAATCACTCGAGTCTCAAACAATGAATATGGCAAAAAGCGTTGTCGCGCTATTAACCTCAACCTTAAAATATCCTGATGGTACTCCGGTGGAATGTGTCGTGGCTGATAGCACAATTGGTCGTGTAGCCGAGGCAGCAGCCTGTGCCGAAAAATTCAAACGTCAAGGTGTTGAAATTACAATTTCGCTTACGCCTTGTTGGTGTTACGGCAGCGAAACTATGGATATGGATAGTCATACAATCAAGGCTGTGTGGGGCTTTAACGGCACTGAGCGACCGGGAGCGGTTTATCTTGCGGCTGTACTTGCTGCCCACGCACAAAAAGGTTTACCGGCTTTCGGCATTTACGGACACGACGTTCAAGAGGCAGCCGATACTACAATTCCCGACGATGTGCGCCAAAAACTTTTACTGTTTTCCAAATCAGCAATTGCAGCGGCTCAAATGCGCGGAAAATCCTACCTGTCGATAGGAGCAGTATGTATGGGCATTGCAGGCTCGATTGTGAATACTGATTTTTTTGAAGATTATCTGGGAATGCGCTGCGAAGGCATCGACGAAGTGGAAATTATCCGCCGAATGACCGAAGGTATTTACGACCATCAAGAATATGAAAAAGCATTGGCGTGGGCAAAGAAAAATTGCCGTCAAGGGGCAGATACCATCAACCGCAGCGACCTTGTGAAAACACCCGCCGAAGCCGAACAGGATTGGGAATTTGTAGTGAAAATGACTTTAATTGTCAAGGATTTAATGCATGGTAATCCAAAACTTAAAGAACTTGGATTTGGCGAAGAGGCATTGGGACATAACGCAATAGCAGCAGGATTTCAAGGACAGCGACAGTGGACAGATTTCTACCCAAATGGCGATTTTACCGAAGCATTGCTCAACTCGTCGTTCGACTGGACAGGCATTCGCGAGCCTTATGTGCTGGCAACCGAAAACGATTCGCTTAACGGAACTGCAATGCTTTTTGGGCGTTTGCTGACTAATACGCCATCAATTTTTGCTGATGTGCGCACTTATTGGAGTCCCGAAGCAATCGAAAGAGTAACAGGTGTAAAAGCCGAAGGAATAATTTCCGGTGGTATGATTCACTTGATTAATTCCGGCGCTGCAAGTCTCGACGGCAGTGGCAGACAAAGCGATGCCAATGGAAAACCAACAATGAAACCATTTTGGGAAATTACTCAGGATGAGGCGCAGGCTTGCCTCGATGCCACAACTTGGATGCCCGCAAATCGCGAGTATTTCCGAGGCGGTGGATATTCGTCGAAATTCTTAACTCGCGGAGGAATGCCTTGCACAATGGTGCGTGTAAACCTCGTGAAAAATCTCGGTCCTGTGATTCAAATTGCCGAAGGTTGGACTGTGGATATTGACGAAAAAGCGTTTAACATAATCGACCAACGAACAGATAAAGGCTGGCCTACTACTTGGTTTGTGCCGCGTACCGACAGCCGCAAAGATGCCTTCAAAGACGTATATTCGGTGATGAACAATTGGGGCGCAAATCACGGCTCAATAAACTGCGGACATATTGGTGCTGAACTAATTACGCTTGCCTCGATACTTCGCATTCCGGTATGTATGCACAATGTAGCCGACGATAAAATATTCCGTCCGGCAGTATGGAGCAGTTTCGGCAGCGACAAAGAAAATGCCGACTACCGCGCCTGCGCTGCTTTTGGAGCATTGTATAAGAAATAAGTAATGTTACTATATTTTATAAATAAGTGAGAATTTGGACTTTGCTCCATTTTACATTTTACAATACTAAAAGTTTTTCAATGAATATTCGCCAAATCGTATGGCGTTTCTTGATAGACGAAATAATTCAGCCAATTCAAAAATAGCAAATTTGCATGGCTACGCCAACGAATTTGTGGCGGATTGCTCGGATTGTTGTCGAGATAATAGTTTTGGGGTATGTCGATTGGCAGCCCCTTTTCTTTGTCTCGTACATATTCGTTATGAAGTGTAAGTGGCGAATATTCCGAATGACCGGTAATAAAAATTTCTCTGCCGTTGCGAGCCATAACCATATGCACGCCTGCCTGTTCGGATTCGGCAAGCAGCGTAAGTTCGGGAATTTGCAGTATGTCGGCGCGGCGTATTTCGGTATGCCGGCTGTGAGGCGCGTAAAAAGTGTCGTCGAAACCACGAAAAATTGGATTTTGAGCGTCAAAAATTTTGTGTTCAAATACTCCGAACATTTTTTTCGATAATTGATATTTTGGCACTCCATAATAATAATGTAATCCTGCCTGTGCTGCCCAGCAAATAAAAAAAGTAGAGGTAACGTGCGTTCTAGCCCAATCTAAAAGTTCGCTAAGTTCTTGCCAATACGACACTTGCTCAAAATCAAGTTGTTCGACCGGTGCACCTGTTATTATCATCCCATCGTAATTGCTTTTGCTGATTTCTTCAAAACTTTTGTAGAAAGCCAACAGATGTTCAATAGGTGTGTTTTTCGATGTATGACTTTTCATGTGCAAAAAATCAATTTCTATTTGCAATGGTGAGTTCGAGAGCAAGCGGATAAGGTCGGTCTCGGTAGTGATTTTCATCGGCATAAGGTTGATTATCACTATTTTCAGCGGTCGAATTTCTTGCTTTGAGGCTCGTTCGGAGTCCATCACAAAAATGTTTTCGTTGCGTAAAACTTCAACTGCCGGAAGGGTTTTAGGTATATTTAAAGGCATAGCGTTTTTTTATTATTACGAATTACGGGATGTTTATAGTTAATAGTTAATAGTTAATAGTTAATAGTTAATAGTTAATAGTTAATAGTTAATAGTTAATAGTTAATAGTTAATAGTTAATAGTTAATAGTTAATAGTTAATAATGCGAATCAAAAGTTGAAAATTGAAGTTCTTTTGTGCCGTTAGGCACTTCATATTGGTAGAAAAAGTATTGTTATTATGTTTGGCGTGCCGTAGGTACGCAATATGTTATTTGTTTTTATGTTGCGTACCTACGGCACGCTTGTTGGTTTTGTACAATTTATTTCTACCAATATATTGTCCCTAACGGGACTGCCTATTTAATATTTGGTTTACATTAATAGTTAATAGACAGTCGATTTGCTTTCGTGCTTGCTACTTGCTACTTGATACTCAATACTTGATACTTGCTACTCAATACTTGCTACTTGCTACTTGTTTACAATTACATTTTCCTGATTAAATGCTTGTAAACCATTCATTTTAAGGAATATTTGGGCTGTAGCCACTACGTCTTTTTGGCAATAAGTGGCGATGCGGGGCAAATCGTTTTCGCCGTAATATACGCTTGCTACCTGACTGCCGTCAATATCGTCTTTTGGCGTATGAATGCCAAAAATTGCCGACAGCAACTTTAACGAGGTGTAATTTTTATAATCGCCAAATTTCCACATTTCGAGCGTGTCGAAAAAGTTTATATCCCAAGGCTTTTTGCCCTGAATATCAAGTATTTTAGGTAACGGAATTTCGTTAATCAACATTCGACGGCAAATATATGGGATGTCAAATTCTTTAATATTGTGTCCGCAAAAAGTATGTTCTTTCGATTTGAAAAACTGTTTACAAAGCGCGGAAAAATCGGTTAGTAATTGTTTCTCATCGTGGTTTGCAAACGACTTAACGCGGAATGTCTGTGTGTCGGCGTTGTTGTTAATAAAGCCCAGCGAAATGCAGACAATTTTGCCAAATTCGGCATAAATTCCCGCATTGTTGGCAAAAGCAAGTGCCGCATCGTCGGTTTCGGGAAATTTTTCCGGTTGACGCAGTTTAAGTATTTTATATTTTTCGCTCCAAAGTGTTTGCAATTCCGCAGTCAATTCGGCGAAATCGGCTTTAAATGGTACTGTTTCAATATCAATAAAAAGAATTTTTGAAAGGGTAGAGGAGTCCATTATTTCAGGTGTGTTAAAATGTAATGAGTCAGGATGTTAATAGCAATTTCGTTGTTTCCGCCTTGCGGTACGATAATGTCGGCAAAACGTTTTGTAGGCTCTATAAATTGTTGATGCATAGGTTTCAGCGTTCGTTCGTAGCGTTCCATAACTTTGTTTACCGAGCGACCGCGTTCCACAATATCACGATTTATAACGCGAATAAGTCGGTCGTCGGGGTCGGCATCCACAAATACTTTCAAGTCCATTGTTCGCCGTAACAGCGGGTTACACAGCACCAAAATTCCTTCCACAATCACCACTTTGCAGGGCGACACCGGAATAGTTTCCTTTGCCCGCGTGCAGGTGAGGTAGGAGTATATCGGCTGCTCAATGGTTTGCCCCTGTTTGAGTTCGCTCAGATGTTTGTAGAGCAGTTCCCACTCAATAGAATCGGGGTGGTCAAAGTTTATGTCGAGCCTTTCTTCGAGTGGCAGATGGCTGCTGTCCTTATAATACGAATCTTGCGGCAAAAGTGCAAGTTCGTTATGCGGCAAATGTTCCATAATTTTACGCACTACGGTGGTTTTTCCGGAACCTGTACCACCTGCTATTCCAATGATTAACATACGATTAGTATTTTTTATGGTTTTAAGTTTGTTTAATATCTTGTTATATAGTTTATTAATATTATGATTTTTTTGATTAATATGATTAAGAAAATGGGCTAATGTTGCTGTTGCCGTTCTTCATTAACCATTTATCATTAACAATTGACCATTATTCTTTCTTTTTCCCACCCAATACAGTCCAATAATATTTGAGCATTTCGGTAAACGAGTCGAAATCTTCTTTGTACGACAATCCCAATCCGAGCATTGGTTTTATTCCCACGTCGAG
>JAITXR010000277.1 GCA_031284665.1 Paludibacter sp. | reverse complement strand
TCCCTTCCGTTTCCACAGCCCAATTCCACAATAAAATCATTTTGGTTTGCATAATTGTCGCAAACATATTTAGCAAATAGAGAAGGTTTCAGTTCCTCATTTTGACTTTTATAAAAGTTTTCCCAATAGTTTTTATCCATATATAGTTTTTATTAACATTTTTTTTTGTCTGCAAAATTAGACGAAATTTTCGAGAATTCCAAGCGCGTGAATGAAAAATAATTTTTTACAGAGAAAAAATGTAAAATCTTCATACAATAAGCCAAAATTGTCGAGTTCTGAATCTTTGCGAAAATGCGGCACAAATTGGAAATGTAAGAGCATTATCACAGCGCATCTCCTTTCAGGTAAGATTGCTTTTTATGCGTTTTTATCGTTTTTTCTGAAATATAAAACAAGCCGTATCGCCGTCGGCAATTTCGTTCAATATTTTTGACTGTTTTTTGAGTATGCGCCTGCGTTTCGAGGATACCGGAATAAACTTATATCGCGCACCATAATGTCCAATATCCTCACTGTCAATAAATTGCATTTCCGAAGAATCGTAATACTGACGAATTAATGACAAATTATGTTTTTTGTTGAGCCGCATTATACTATCTGTAGAATGTAGAAAAAAATGACGCGGCGCATCCCACGAACGCCAATTTCTCCCATATTTGCGAAATGCAAAACAATCGCACACCGGAATACTGATTATCAAATAACCATTGTCAGTCAATAAGTTATAAGTTGCCGATAAAGTTTCGTGCTGCTCGGCAATATGTTCAAACGAATGGTTAAACATTATTACATCGTACTTTTTATCGGTTTTGTAATTGCAAATGTCAGTTTTCCAAATACTTAAATCATCGTTAATAATATCATTTTCGTTAAAAGGCTCAATGCCTGTCAAGTTTTTATAGCCGAAAGCAGCCATTTGTTCAAGCAACCAACCAGAGCCGCAACCCACATCGAGAATTGCAGCCGAAGTACTGATTTTCAAGCCTTCGAATGCTTGAAAAAAGGAAAAGAATTTGAAATACTTAAATCCTTTCGGAATCAAATTTTGAAAATAACAATATCTCAAAACTCTTTTTATCATTTTTTGGATTTTCGTATTTCGCTTTGTTTTAAGATTATAGGAATAATATTTATCTTTTGGATAATATTTTACCATATCTTCGGGAAATTCGGCTATTTGCAGACAACCACATTCAGCACACTTGAAATAAGTAAATTTTTCGCCTGTACCAAACTGATTTTCATTGACAAACAATGTTATGTTATTCTCTTTATTTGTGCAAATTCTGCATTTATTTTCCATGTATTTTTTTACAAAATTACTGATAATTTTATTGTTGATAGCTCAATGTTTCACTTAAAATTAATAAATTTTTATCACAAACATCACTAACTGTTTTTATTTTGTTTGTGTAGTCTGTGTGGCTTTGTGGTTTTATTTATTTATTAAATTTCCCATATCCGCAAACTTTGCTTGATAATGTGTGCAAAATTAATCATTTTTTTTGCATAATCGACAAAACAAATCGCAAATATTTTACATTTTCAATTTTATTTCCTTACCACCTCTCGCCCAAAACTTTTATTTGCTAATTCGCGATTTCGCGGGCGGTATGTACCTTCGTTCATTTCGCGCAGGGCAACATTGCAGAAAAGGCGAAACATTTTCGATTCCTGCGTTTCGTCTCTGTAAAATGTTTCCCACGCATATTCGTACAGTTGCTGCAAGCGGTCGGCTGACATATTTTTGGGCTGAAAAACCACCTGACCGGCATTGTAATTATTCCAGTCAAAATCGAAAATGCGCCCTTGACGCAAAAAATCGTCGTATGCTTTTGTGTGCGGGAAAGGTGTCATAATTGTAAATTCAGCCAAATCCAAATCAATTTCGAGCAAGAAATCAATCAAGCGTTTAATGTCGTCTTCTGTCTGATTATCAAGCCCAAGCAAAATTGTTCCTTCCACTCCGATGCCATAATCGTGATAACGTTTTACGCGCTCCTTTATGTAACTCGACGTATCGTAAACTGCCTGATACACGTACCAAGCCCCTGCATGAGCCGCCAAATCGAGAATTTCGGGGTCATCCTCGATGGTATGCGAAATCCATTTTTTCTTCAGCGGAATCATTTCGCGAAAAAGTTGCCTTTCCCAATCTTTGTTCTGCGCCAACGAATTATCAACAATAAAAAGCCGGTTGTTGTCAATTGTCGCGAGTTCCTCAATCGCCTTATCAATAGGGCGCGGGCGGAAGGCTCGACCGCCCAAATATGTTACTGCACAAGGATAGCAACTGAAACGGCAGCCTCGCGATGCGTGAAATAAATCCACCATTTGCACTCCTTTGTGGTTGTACAAATTGCGCTTGTAAAGGTCGCGACGAGCAGGGCTAACGCTTTCAATAGGTGGATGTTGCAGCATATAATTATATACTTTTTTCAGCGTTCCATTGTTAAAATCGGCAATTACGGCTTCCATTCTGCCTTCAGCCTCACCAAGAAAAATGCTGTCGGCGTGTTCGAGCGTATCTTCGGCGTGCAACATTGTAGAAATGCCACCAAAAATCACTTTTTTGCCCGCAGAGCGAAAACGGTCGGCAATAGCCCAGCCACGCTTTACTTGCGTGGAAAGCATCATCGAAATTGCCACCAAATCGCAAGGCTCGTTAAAGTCAATTTCCTCTACATTTTCGTCAGTAAACACAACATTTACGTCAGCAGGTAACGCCGCTGCAAAAACCACCGGACCGTGAGGCGGCAAATTGAAAGTTGTTTGTCCGGGAAGTTTTGTCCATTTGGGGTAGATAAGTTTTAATAGCATAGTATTGAGTATATAGTATTTAGTATCAAGTCGCAAGTATTGAGTATTGAGTATTGAGTATTGAGTATTGAGTATTGAGTATTGAGTATTGAGTATTGAGTATTGAGTATTGAGTATTGAGTATCAAGATTTTAAAAAATCACGGAGTTTGTAAATCATTTTTTGAATTTCTATAATTTTATTATTTATATTTTCAAATTCTAATGCATTAATATATTCTAAATCAAAGGATAAGCATAATTGCGTTTCTACTTCAAAAGCTGAGCCATTGGCAATATCTAAAAAATGGGCATAATCAGCCTTTGAGTTGCGCCCGGCACCTTCGGCAATATTTGAAGGGATAGAAATTACTGCTCTTCGTATTTGTTGCGTTAAACAGAAAATTTCTTCTTTGGGAAACTGTTTTGTCAATAAATAAACTTCTTTGACAAGTTGCCTTGCTTTTTTCCAGACGATTAACTCTTTGAAATTATGCATATTATTTATATTTTACTGTTATATTATTTCATATTTGTTACTTGATACTCTTTACCAAATACTTGATACTAAACACCTGATACTCAACTCTTGATACTTGATACTTGATACTTGATACCTGATACTCAACACCCTATCTCATTGATAATCAAATTCGCATCTACAATCTCCGCACTCGTAATTATTGCCCCAATAGTAACGCCAAGAATACCGTGCGAATTAATATTTTGACCTGTAAAAAAGAAATTTGGGATTTTTGTACGTTGCGAAATTCGTGTTTGCAGCGGGAAATTTTTATCACGCAAAATACCATACATTGAGCCGGCAACTGTGCCTGTATAATCACGATAAGTGAGTGGCGAACAAGTATAATATTCCTCTATCGAACTACGAAAATCTGGAAAACGCTCTGTTAGTTTATCAATAATTTTTTCGGCTTTATCTTTCTTAAATTGCTCATAATCAGCACCACGTTTGCCAACCGTAGTTTTATCCCATTTGCTAACTTCGGCGTAAGGCATATATGTTATAATTTGTGCGCTTTGAGCAAATTCTTGATTTTCGGCAACGGCTTGATGCATATACAAATATATTTGAGGAAAATTTTCGGTATCGTAATCGTCTGTATTCCAAATACTTTTACAATCATAATAATAATAATTGAAGTTGAGATATTTTACAGAATTTTCCTTGAATTTAACAAAAAGCGTAAAATTTGAAATCGTATTTTCGATAGAGCTTATACGTTGCCGATATGCTGTACGAATAAGTGGCGAGTGAATTTTAGCGAGTGTTGGCTCAGGATGAATGTTTGAAATAAAATAATCGGCGTCAAACATTTTTCCATTCGTTAAGCGGATTTGTGTCATTTTTGTTTCGTTACACAAAAACTCGTCAATTTCGGCATTTCGAAAAATTTTACCTCCAAATGTTTCAATACTTTTGGCAAGCGAATTAGCGATAGAGTCGCTACCGCCTACAATTCTGAATGCGCTTTGAATAAAAAAATTATTTATCAACGCCATAACATAAATCGGCGTTTTATCCTTCACACCTGCATATAAGGGCATATTTCCGGCTAAAATATTCTGTAAAAGCGGATTTTTGGTGATATTTTCGATAAATTCGTTTACCGAAGTCATCGCATATTGCGTGTTGATAAAAGTATCTGAATTTATTTGATGTAAATTATAAAGAGGCGACGATTCGGCTATTTTGCTGATTTGCTGCAAATAAGTGCGAATTTCTTCTTCGTTATCAGGAAATTGTTCAGCCAAAGTTTTAACAAAATTTTCGCTGCCATTTGCAAATCGATATTCTTTACCTGCAAAATTTATTACTTCATAACCATTTGTGTCTAAGCGACTTAATTTTACATCGTCGAGTAAATTCAGATATTTGAAAAAGCGGTGCAAAATTTGCCCTTCGTCCATTGAGCCGATATAGTGCATACCGGTGTCGAAAGTTACACCGTTGCGTTTGAAGGTCTGCAAACAACCTCCGATTTGAGGATTTTTTTCAAAAATTGCAATTTTATAACCGTTTTTGGCTAAAATATAGCCGCAAATTAAACCTCCAAGTCCACTTCCCGCTATGATTACGTCGTATTTTTGCTCTGACATTTGTTTATTATAAGTATCAAGTATTTAGTATCAAGTTGTAAGTATCAAGAATCAAGAACAGAGTAGCAAGTATTTAGTATTAAGTACAGAGTATCAAGATATGAGATATTAGACAGCGTAATCCGTAATTTTTTCATTTCTACATTTCTTAATTCCTCAATTTTACATTCTACATTCTACATTTTACATTTTACATTCTCAATTTTATTCATCGGAATAATGCACCAGCAAATGCCGATAGGAAGTGAAAATCGTTGATTTTGAGACATATCCTATATAGCGATTTTGCTCGTCAACCACAGGAAGATTCCACGCTCCGGTATCTTCAAAAATTTCCATAACCTTTTCCATCGATAAGTTAATATTTATTTTTGCAGGTGGAGAAATCATTAGTTTTTCGGCAGTAAATCGCTTGTAAAGTTCAGGACGAAACATTATATTTCGTACTTCGTCGAGCAGCAAAATGCCCATCAACACACCATCGTCAGGATTAACCACGGGATAAATATTTCTTCGTGATTGTGAAAATATTTTTACAATTTCGCCCAAAGTCATCTGAGGCTGCAAAACCGTAAGATTGGTTTCGATAACGTTTTCCATATGAAGTTGCGAAAGCACAGCGCGGTCTTTGTGATGAGTTATCAGCTCGCCTTTTTGAGCCAGACGCATCGAATACAAACTGTGAGGCTCAAAAATTTTAATTGTAATATACGACACCACCGACACAATCATAAGCGTCATAAACAGATTGTAACCGCCTGTAAGTTCGGCGATTAGAAAAATTCCTGTTAATGGAGCGTGCATTACTCCCGACATTACTCCCGACATTCCCGCCAAAGCAAAATTGGCGTGTGGCACCGCAAAACCTATTATTTTAAGCACTTCCGCCAAAGCAAAACCGGTAAGCGCACCCACAAAAAGCGATGGCGCAAAAATACCTCCTACCCCACCCGCTCCATTGGTTGCTGCTGATGCAAAAATTTTGAAAAATATTATTAATAACAAATAAATTACCAAAATCCATTGACTGCTACCAAAATTAAGAAATACGCTACGAGCCATTACTCCATCGGAATTGCCTGTTAATAAAGCATTTATAGTATCGTAGCCTTCGCCATACAAAGGAGGAAAAATAAATATCAACAAACTTAACATTACGCCACCAATAGCAAGTTTTACAAACATATTTTTTTGTTTGCGGAAAAAACCTTCAATTTTATTCATTCCGCGAGTAAAATAAAGCGACACCAATCCGCACACCAATCCAAGCAAAATCAAAAATGGAATTCTATGTACCGCAAACGCCTCATACTCAGGAAATTGAAACATAAACGCATTGCCCGAAAAAATATACGAAACCACAGTAGCAGTTACCGACGAAATTATCAGCGGCACAATCGACGTAAAAGTCATATCGAGCATCAGCACTTCGATAGTAAAAACAAGCCCTGCAATCGGAGCTTTGAAAATTCCGGCAATAGCACCCGACGCTCCGCATCCGACAAGTAACATTAAGGTTTTTTGGTCGAGTTTGAAAAATTTGCCAAGATTTGACCCAATTGCCGAGCCGGTCAGCACTATTGGGGCTTCGGCTCCTACCGACCCGCCAAAACCAATAGTTATGGAACTGCCCACCAGCGAAGTCCAAATATTGTGAAGTTTGATTATACTTTTACGCTGCGAAATGGCGTACAAAATCCGAGTTATGCCGTGACTAATATCGTCGCGAACAATATATTTAACAAAAAGAAGAGTAATAGTAATGCCAATTATCGGAAAAATTAAATACCAATAATTTACGTGCGAAAGGCTGAAACCTTCGACTAATATTTTTTGGATAAAATGGATTGTCCATTTAAGCAACGCCGCTGCCAACGACGAAAAAACGCCGATAACAAAACTCAAAAAGAGAATGAATTGTTGCGGTGTAATGTGCTTTTCGCGCCAAGCGAGCAATTTTGAATACCAATTTTTCTGCATAAAATAGATTAAAAACAATTTGCAAATATAGTAAATTCTGTAAAAATGTAGTAATTTTGCGCAAAATATATTTTTGTTGGACAAAGAAAGTTTGGAAAATTTGAGAAGTTTGAAGGGTTTGAGTGGTTTGAAGGGTTTCCGGATTCTTCGGAACGGACTGCACTTGCGTGTCCCGTCATTGCGGGCTTGACCCGCAATCCACAATTCTTTGCCTTAAACCTTGATTTTCAAGATTTTAGAATTAGCAAGATGCGGGCTATGGATATGTGCACCGGCGGCTCTATCATTGCCGTTTATGATGGCAGATGGCAGCGATTTCCCTTATCGAAACGAAATAATTTTTCTAACCACAACGGTAGTAATCATAATGTTAATAATTCAAGGATTAGGT
>JAITXR010000261.1 GCA_031284665.1 Paludibacter sp. | reverse complement strand
GAAAGTTGTTGTTATACTTTCATCATCTGTCCATGAGTTTTCATATGATTTTAGCAAATTTATCGGATTTGCTTTTCTGAATTTATCAAAAATATATTTCTGTTTGGTGTTATTAATTCGACCATTGTAAAATCCAATTTTACTTACATACCCTTCTCCTTGAAAATAAACTTCTCCATTTTTATCAACAGAAACATCAATGATTGGACAAGAGCCGTAACAGCCGGAACTCGAATAAATAATTTGGTCAAAATCAGGAATCGTATCTGTATTATAACTAAGTTTTGAGAATTTTACAGTTGTTGTATCATCTATTGCTAACGCCAAGGTGTCATTGGAAAGGTTAATAAATTTCCCATAAAACTCCCAATTGTTATTGTATATATTTTTAATAAAAATATCTCCATCTTGCATTCTGTAAGGAACAAAACTTCCACAATATTTTGACATTCGTTTTCCTGTAATCGTATCATTTACAGTTTGATAAAATCCATTAAAAAACTCAATACTATCCAGTGAAAAAGAAATGGCAAATGGTATATATCCAAGAAGAACTATTTTTTCGGATTGGTTGAATTCTCTAACCATTTCCCATTCTCCTATCAGTAAATGTTTTAACTTTTCATCTTGTCGATTAACTTTAGTACAACCTAATGTAAGCAAACACAAAATAAATAAAATTGTATTTTTTGTTCTCATTGATATGTTCTTATAGTTTATTGTAAATCAACATATTATATTTTGTCGTAACTTTTTGTTTGTTATAAAAAAGCAATACTCGCATTGCAAGACTTGTACCGACGTGTCGGTATCCACTCCCAGCAGACAGTCATTTGTCTAAATAATCAATATTTCCGCAATTTTCAAATCAGTTTCAGTAGTAATTTTAATATTTTCGCGGTTGCCTGCCACTAAACTTATTTTTTTGTCAATCGATTCCACAACAGCAGCATCGTCAGTAAAATTTTCAGTAAAATTCTGGTTATAAGCATCTTTAAGTATTTTTGCGCTAAAAACTTGCGGAGTTTGCACAAGTTTGTATTTTTCTCTGTCCACCGCAATATTCTCTGTTTTAGATATTTGCCGCAAACTGTCCACACAATCGACAACCGGAATTGCCGCTCCCGAAATTTCGGCTTGGGCAAAACAGCGCGTAATAGTTTCGTCGCTCACCAACGGGCGAACGCCGTCATGTACTGCCACCAAATTGGCATCAGGAACGCTGTAAAGCGCATTTTTTACTGACTCAAAACGTGTTTTTCCGCCTTCGACCAAACTGTGTTTAATCCCAAAACCGCTGCTGCTACATAATTTTTGCCAATAATCAACATATTCTTTTGGCAAAACTATAATTATCTGAATATCATTATCATACAAAAAAAACTTTTCGATAGTGTGCATCAAAACCGCTTTCCCCGCAAGATGCAAAAATTGCTTGGGAAGAAGACTTTTCATCCTTTCGCCCTTACCGGCTGCTACAATTATTACTGATTTATTAAGCATTTGAAATTAAAAATATTTTTGGTACAACTCCCAATATTGGGTACTTTCGATAAAATTATCTAAAAACTCATCAAACTTTTTTGCAAGCATCGGCGCATTGCGATTGACCGCCCAAGCGTGTTGCTGCAAAAACGAAAGCGGCAACGAAAAATCGAGTTCCGGATATTGTTTTGCAAATTTATTTACCAATATCTCAGGACAAACAGTTTTGCCAATCTCGCCACGCGCAGTCATCGACACAAGTTTTTCAACATTTACATTTGCCAATTCCGTAAAAAAAACCGTATCGGCAATTTCGTCAATCATATTTTCGAAACGCTCGCCATAAAACGAATTTTGCTCTATATACACGGTATCACCTGCAAGTTCGTATTGTTTTTTAACTAATTTATTGGCATTTTTATTCTGCACAAGCATCTGACGATACGATAGAAATGAGTTTGTGAGAATTAAATCCTGCCTGTGTTTTTCGACAATCGGAACAAACACAATTGCAATGTCAAACTCATTGTTTTTCAACCGATTAAGAGCCAATGCGGGGTTTTCGATTTCGGATATTTCGAGTTCAACGCCAAGCGAATCGGCAAAACTTTTAATTATCTCATAACCAAAACCATACGCCGAGCCTTGCGCCATATTAAATCCCATTGCACTATTATCGGCAATGACCCGCAAACGCCCTGCCTTCCGAATTTCTGGCAAATTGCGCACATTGCCTTGCTTGATAAATAAGCCAAACAACGTGGCTGCAACGGCGAACAATAACAAAATTGCAATTAAGGTTTTTATTTGAATTTTCATAGTATTTTATTTGCGACCGTAAAATTAATCATTAATTTTAAAATTACCAGAAAACAGGCACAATAAAATTTTATTGATTATTTTTTTTATTTTTGTAATTAATTCTGAAAAATAATAGCAAAAAAATCAATACTCACTCAATATGAACATTTTAATCACAGGCAGCAACGGACAACTCGGCAACGAAATGCGAATAATTGCCGAGAAATTTACTGAAATAAACTTTTTTTTTACCGATGTTGCCGAATTGGATATTACCGACAAACAAGCCATCGAAAGTTTTATTGCGGCTCACAACATTAATATTATTGTAAATTGCGCCGCCTACACAGCCGTTGACCGAGCCGAAAACGACCACGTACTTTGCTATACGCTTAATCGCGATGCAGTTCGTAATCTTGGTGAAGTGGCGCAGGCTGCCGATGTCAAAATCATTCATATTTCCACCGATTATGTGTTTGATGGTAGCAATAATGTTCCATATTCGGAAGACGCAAGTATCTGTCCGCTTGGTGTTTACGGGAAATCAAAAGCAGCGGGCGAAAGTGAGTTATTAAATGTATGCAGTAACGCAATTATTATCCGCACGGCTTGGCTTTATTCTACGTTTGGCAATAATTTTGTAAAAACGATGCTCCGTCTTGGGCGCGAACGCGACAGTCTGAATGTGGTTTTCGACCAAATTGGCTCGCCAACTTATGCTGCCGACCTTGCCACAGCGATACTTTCGATAATCACATCCGAAAAATGGCTTGCAGGCATATATCATTTCAGCAACGAAGGCGTTTGCAGTTGGTACGATTTCACAAAATCCATACATCGAATTGCAAATATTACTTGCGATGTTCGCCCGGTCGAAAGCAAGGACTACCCCACTCCTACTGTCCGTCCGCATTACAGCGTATTGAACAAGGCAAAAATTAAAAGCACTTACGGCATCACAATTCCACATTGGGAAGAGGCACTTTGCCGATGCTTGGGGAAAATGTAAGATGTGAGATTTTTTGTCTGAACTTTGATTTTCTTGATTAAAGTATTAACAAGATGCCGACTTAAGCTGTGTGTCCCATATGTTTACTCTTTCCGTCTTTTTTCTTTACTCTTTTTTGAACACAAAGGCAAGAAAGCAGGAAGGCAAGAAAGCAGGAAGACACGAAGAACAGTGATGAACGATTAGTGATGAGTGATTAACGTACGCCTTGTAGTAGAGACACGGTATGCCACGTCCCTACGGACAAGCGACATCATACGAAACGGCAAAAATGTAACACATTTTTAAAAACGTGTTACGTTTAGAGCCATAAGTCTGAATAACGGATATGTTGCTTAAAACACCGCCGAAGGGCTTTTAGGTACAACGTACAACAATTAATTAATTTTTACATTTCTAAATTTCTTAATTGTGAATTAGCACATTTGGATGGCTGTTTTAATAAAATCGATAAACAGCGGATGCGGATGCAGTACCGTGCTGCGATATTCGGGGTGAAACTGTGTGCCGATATACCAGCGATTACTTGGCAATTCGATAATTTCCACCAAATCGGCATCGCTATTTATGCCACTGCACACTATTCCGGCTTTTTCAAATTCGCGTTTATATTTATTATTAAATTCGTAGCGATGGCGATGACGTTCGGCAATATCGGCAGTATTGTAAATTTCAGCCACTTTTGTACCTTCTTTCAAATGGCATTTGTACGACCCAAGTCGCATACTTGCGCCTTTTTCGAGAATTGTTTTTTGCTCCTCCATCATATCAACCACGTTGTGCGCTGTGTTTGGGTCAATTTCGGTGGTGTTGGCATCGGCATAACCCAATACATTGCGGGCAAATTCGATACACATTGACTGCATTCCCATACAGATACCCAAACAAGGAATGTCGTTTACCCGCGCATAGTGCAACGCCTCTATTTTGCCCTCTATTCCTCGATGTCCAAAGCCTGGTGCGACAACAATTCCGTCAAGATTTTGCAACTCTTCTTCCACATTTTCTTTGGTGATTTCGTCTGAAAGAATAAGTTT
>JAITXR010000081.1 GCA_031284665.1 Paludibacter sp. | reverse complement strand
TTGGATGAAGTTTGGGATTAATTTTACAAATTTGGATTTATCTTTTTTCTTTTCCCCTGCGCACTTCCGGAATTTCGTTCCCAAAACACATTATCGCTATATCCCTGAATAGTTTTATTGCTTTGGGCAAGCGATAATCTTTTTTGAGCCAAACAACAATATTCTGTATTTAGTTCAATTCCAACGCATTGTCTGCCAAGTTTTTTTGCAACAACCGCTGTCGTTCCGCTGCCTGCAAAAGGGTCAAACACAATTCCATTTTCGGGACAGGATGCCAAAATTAACTTTGCAATTAGTTTTTCGGGTTTTTGGGTTGGGTGGTCGGTATTTTCGGGCATCGACCAATAGGGAATACTTATATCGTCCCAAAAATTTGACGGATAAGTTAAACGGAAATTTCCATCTTCGCTTTCCTCCCAATCTTTTGGCTTGCCATTTTCTTTGTATGGTGCTAATACTCTGCGCTTTAATTTCACCGCATCAACATTAAAATAATAATTTTTCGGATTTTTGATGCCAAACCAAATATCTTCCATTCCATTTTTCCAATTATTCAGCGCACCCCTGCCTTTCTCACGCTGCCAAGTTATGCGATTGAGAACTGTCAAATTTTCGTTCATCACTTGTTGTAAAGCAGAGGTACATTTCCAATCACCGCAAAGATACAATGAGCCATTGGGTTTCAGGTCGTTAACTATTTTTGAAAACCATGAGCGCAACCATTCGAGATAATCACCATCCGTCATTGCCTTAAATTTGTTGCCATTGTAATCTTTTGTCAGATTATACGGCGGGTCGATAATAATCAAATCGGCAAACTCGTGTGGTAAACGGTCGATAATATCAAACAAATTATTATTAATGGTTTTGTTTATAATTGTGTCGAGCGTAATTTTACTTTTGTCGTCAAAATTCACTAATTGCTTTGAAAACAAAAGGTATTCATTACTATCAAGAGTAAGAGTTTGGTTGCGTTTTGCACGTTGTTTTTCAGTTTTCTGCATAAATATTTTTAGAGTAAAGGCATTGATTTTTATACAAAAGTAAAAAAAGAATTGAAAAGTTTTTTTATTTGAAAAAAAATTGTACCTTTGCCGTCCGAAATTTTGCATAATCTCTGGCAGTACAATATAAGGGGACTGCGAATATTGTGCGTAAACTATTAAAAATCAAAACAAAAATGGATTTAATTAAAGTAGCAGAACAAGCATTTCTTGTTGAAAAAACACATCCCGAATTTCGCAGTGGCGACACCGTAACTGTGGCTTATCGTATTAAGGAAGGTAACAAGGAGCGTATTCAGGAGTATCGTGGCGATGTAATTAAAATTGCAGGACACGAAAACAAAAAACGTTTTACGGTACGCAAAATGTCAGGCAACGTGGGCGTTGAACGTATTTTTCCACTCGATTCGCCTTTCGTAGAATCAATTACAGTGAATAAACGCGGTAAGGTACGCCGAGCCAAATTGTATTATTTACGCGCACTTACCGGCAAAAAAGCACGTATCAAAGAACGTCGCAAATAATTTATGCCAAAAAATCAAATTTAACAGAGAAATTTGCAGATTGTACTGTGAATTTCTCTGTTTTTTATGGGAAAATATTTAATTTTGCCTAACTAAAAATTATATGCCCAATGAGCAATATCAAATTATCCGCCGAATTTTGCGAAAATCTTGCAAATTACACAAAAAATTATACGCCCGAAAATATTTTTGTGCTTGTTGATAATAATACACAGAACTATTGTTTGCCTTTGCTGCGTGAGGTTTTTCCTGCTTTGTCCGACAGTCGTTGCATCTGCATTGCAAGTGGCGACGAGAATAAAAATCTGGCGGCAGTGGCTCAAATTTGGGAGTTTTTAAGTCGCAATCGCGCTACTCGCCATTCGTTGTTGGTTAACCTTGGCGGAGGGATGATTACTGATATTGGGGGCTTTGCCGCTGCTACCTTTAAGCGGGGAATGGCGTACATAAACATCCCTACAACTTTACTTGGCGCAGTGGATGCTGCCACAGGAGGCAAAACCGGCATCAATTTCGATGGTTTGAAAAACGAAATCGGAGTTTTCCGTCAGCCGTTGGCAAGCATTGTAGATACTGCGTTTTTCGCTACTTTGGACGAGCAAAATATTTATTCCGCTTATGCCGAAATGCTTAAACACGCTTTGATTAGCACTGTGGAGGATTGGAAGGATATATTGAGTTTCGATTTTGAAACAATTGATTACCGGCAACTTAAAGTCTTGGTTGACAGAAGTATTGCCATTAAACAACAAATTGTGGAGCAAGACCCTGACGAAAAAAGTTTGCGCAAAGCTTTAAATTTTGGGCATACGGCAGGGCATGCATTCGAAAGTTTGTCGCATCGGCAACAGCGACCTGTGCTGCACGGCTATGCAGTGGCTTGGGGCTTGGTGTGCGAACTTTATCTTTCGCACGTTAAATTATCGTTTCCAAAAAGCGAGTTTTTGCGCTTGAAAAACACTGTCAAAGCCATTTTTGGAACTTTTGCCTTTACTTGCAGCGACTATGCGCAATTGTATGAATTTATGCAGCACGATAAAAAAAATGAATCGGAAAATATAAATTTCACCTTACTTGCTAATATCGGCGATGTCAGAATAAATCAAACTGCCACACGAGACGAAATTTTTGAAATGCTCGATTTTTTTAGTGCAAACAGCTGAGTTAATAGTTAATAGTTAATAGTTTACAAATTAGTAGTCTTTCATTAATCACTTATCACTAATCGTTAATCACTTTCTTTGTTCTAATTCGCATTTTACATTTTTTTTCGCTACTCTTTGCAGTCTATTGCTTTTGGCTTTAATATCGTGAGATTAAGCACAATAGCCATTCCAACAGCAATGCCCATTAATGCGAGGTCGCGGGTGAAATTGCCCGCATCGAGCGACTGCCCAAGATGCTTGGTAATAACCGCTCCCGCCGATATTCCTGCAAGATTCATTAATCCATAACCTGTTGCCCTGTAACGCGATGGCACAAATTGGCATAGAATAGGCATACTGTTCACGTCGAACATTCCAAAGCCAAGTCCAAAGCAAATTGCGCCGGTAATTATTGCTGCCAGCGAGTGTCCGTAAGCCAAAAAAAGCAGTGCGGGAATAGTGAGCGACAGCCCGATTACGCCTGTATAAATTCGCCCTTTCACGTTGCGTTGCACCCACTTGTCCGACAAAAAACCGCCAGCCAACACACCCAGCAACGATGCCGCCGAAATAGTAATTGTTGACATCGGTCCTGCTTGCATCATATCAATATGTAAAGTTTCGGAAAATAGGGTAGGGAGCCAGTTTTTTGTAGCCCAGCCGGGTAAACTTGGTGCCGAAAAGTAAAAAAGTATTACCCAAAACGAAATATTACCGAGCAGCACAAGCAACGCTTTTCCCATTGCCACAAACTCTTTTTTTAATGGAAGTCGCACATTATTAGGCTCGTATGTTTTCTTTTCTTTGAGGAATAATAATAACACAACGCAATAAATCATTCCAATTAATCCAAATGATTGAAAAGTGGCTTGCCACGAAAAATTTCCGGCAACCACAGCCCCAAATCCACCAAAAGCCTGTCCGAGATAAATTCCTGTTGTGTGCAAACCTATTGCAATAGAGCGAGTTTTGCCCTGATGATAGTCGGCAATCAGTGCCAAACCGGCAGGAATGTAGAATGCCTCGCTCACGCCCATTATGGCTCTTAAAGCATATAATTGCTCAAAACTTGTGGCAAACGACATAAGAAAAGTTACACTCGACCATACGAATAAACTGCCTACAATCAGCCATTTACGATTAAGTCGGTCGGCAATTAAACCCGAAACAGGACTTAAAAAAGCGTAAATCCAAAGAAAAACCGCCATTAGTCGCCCGAAGTTTGTAGCCGACACAAGTTCTTGAATATCAACCATCATTGATGGGCGCATAGTGGCTAACATTTGTCTGTCCAAATAATTGAGCAATGCCACAAACCAAAGCATTGCTACTACTAACCAAGGATAAGATTTTTTAAGATTTAGCATTTATTT
>JAITXR010000037.1 GCA_031284665.1 Paludibacter sp. | reverse complement strand
TCGGCAATTTCCGGCAAACGCCCCGCAGTAGCAAAATCTACAAAAGTGGTGTATGCCACATCGAAAACAAGAGGATTCGGATTATTGATTGTAAAATCAGTGTTGCGTTTTTGCCGAATACTGCCAATGTTGATGCTGCTTGAATAGTTGTTGTGATAAGTATCTTGATAAATAGTATTGCTTTTGGTGTTTTCATTCACAAAAGCCACGCCTGCCGTGTCGCGGTTTATCGTCAGTTCAGGCTCACCCAAAGGCGCAGGGATTTCGGAAATTACCGTATGGTTAATTCTTGCAACAGCATAACTGTTGCTACTATTTGTTTTTTTTCCTCGGTTGTAAAAAACCAGCACATCATCATCGGTAATATTGGGCAACACAAAAAAACCTTTTGCATCTACCTTCGCCTTAATGTTGCGGTTATACACCTCTACGATGCAATTTTGATAATAAGGCACGTGCCCCCGAATGGTTTTTACCTGCGCACCTGCCGACAAACAGCCGACAAACAGTGCAATAAAAATAAATGTGTTTCTTTTCATTTGGATATATTTATAGCCCCCAAACCCCCAATAATTTATTCCGCCCAAGCGGAAGGGGGCTTTTAAAGAGTGGGGCGGTTGTTATTTATTCTGTTATATGTTATAATTTACAATGATTATCAATGTCCAAATGGACTGAAAGCCTCGCAGAGGCGGCACTTTATTAACCGTAGATTTTAATCTACGGATAGGGGCATACCACTACCCAAAGTCCCGCAGAGCCTGCCCCGATGTCGGGGGAACGATACTTCTCAAGTGTCGCCCTTGCAGGGCTAAGAAAGAGAGCTATCCCATTTCCGTAAGCTAAAGCATACGGTTAATAAAGTGCTGTCCTTGCAGGACAAGGGCAAGTAATTAATCGGACATTTTGCAGATAATCATATAGTTTCTCTATTTTGTACGCCGCTAAAGTCCCCTTCCGCTCTTGCGGAATAAATATTGGGGGATTTAGGGGGCTTTTTACTTCTTCATCACTTTCTCATACACTTTTCGTACTTTTATCCCTGCATCGTACCACGTGATACGGTTTACTTCTTCGCGCCCTAATTCGCTGAGGCTCTTGTACATAGCGGGATATTTCACAATGGAATAAATGGCATCAGCCATTCCGTCTATGTCCCAATAATCTGTTTGAATGGCGTGTGTCAATATTTCGGCGCAACCCGATTGTTTTGAAATGATTGAAGGCGTTCCTACCTGCATTGCTTCGAGTGGCGAAATGCCAAAAGGTTCTGACACTGAGGGCATTATGTACGCATCGCTCTGTGCCAACATTTGTTGCACTTGCTGTCCACGCAAAAAACCCGGGAAATGAAAGCGGTCGGCAATGCGGCGTTGTGCAGCCAATTTTACTATTGCGTTGTACATATCGCCATTGCCCGCCATCACAAAACGCACGTTTTTTGTGCGTTGCAATACGCTGTGAGCGGCTTCCACAAAATATTCGGGTCCTTTTTGCATCGTAATGCGCCCAAGGAAAGTAACCACTTTGTCCTGTCGTGGTTTTTTGGCAAATTCTTCGGGGTGGGCGAGGGGCTCTACCGCATTGTGCACCGTTGTAACTTTGTACGGTGGCTGATGGTATTTTTCAATCACAGTTTGGCGTGTGAGGTTGCTCACAGTTATTATATGGTCGGCAGTGTCCATTCCGCGCTTTTCGATGTCGTACACCACCGGATTTACATTGCCTCTGCTGCGGTCGAAATCTGTTGCGTGAACGTGGATAACCAGCGGTTTGCCCGAAATTTGTTTGGCAAATACGCCCGCAGGATAAGTGAGCCAATCGTGCGAGTGGATAATGTCAAATTCGAGTTGATGTGCCAATACGCTTACCACAGCCTCGTAATTAGATATTTCTTCTAAAAGGTTGTCGGGATAACGCCCCGAAAAGCCCACGCAGCCCAAATCGTTAGTGCCAATGCGCCGAAAATCGTACTTGATGCCATCGCGCAACCAAAAGTAGGTGTCGGGCGACATCACACTGCCCAAACGGCTGTTCACATAGTCCCACGAATTTTCTTTCCATACAATCGGCACATTGCCCGCCCCGATTATTTTCAGAAAACTTTGGTCTTCGTCGCCGTGCATTTTCGGAATTATGAAGGTTATTTGCATATCCTCCTGTTGCGCCATACCGCGTGTAAGTCCGTAACTTGCTGTGCCAAGTCCTCCCAAAATATGTGGTGGAAATTCCCACCCTAACATTAGTGCTTTCATCTAATTTTTTTATTCAAAGATTTGTGGATATTGTCATCGTTTTTCTAATAACTTATCATCTTATTCGTAAATATATGTGTATGTATAACGTGCCTTTGAATGTTCAACGCCACACCATTCTGTAAAATCGGTAAACTTCTCAATCATTTTTACCAAACGATTGTTTTCGTATTCGTATGTTAAAATTCTATTAATTGAAGTCGTTTTTGAAAAATAATCAAATCTATAATCTATTTGTTTTACAATTTTGTTATCTTTGAAAAAAGTTTCCATATTTATCTGTATGGTATCTGCCTCGTAGCCATATTCAATTTTTTTTGAATTTTCATAAACTATTGAATCTGTACTGCATTCTCGTTTTTCATTTAGTCCCATCCTTGTTATTTTTATCAAACTATCTTTTTCGTTATAATAATATTTTGTTAATCCATTTGAATAAATTTTAGAAATAGCATTTTGCTGCCTTAACAAGTTTTTATTGGGATAATAATCATAAATAACAGTTGTGGTATCAGGATATTTTTCAGAATAACTGATAGAAATCTTTTTTTCCAACAACCCCTTTGTATTATAATAAAAATGGTCTATTACGGAATAAGGCTTTTCTGCATTTTCAGAAAAATAAGTTGTTGTCGCAAATATTTTGTGTTTTAGAGAGTCATAATAATTTCTTAAAACATAGCGAGTGATGCCATTTTCACCATAGTCTATTTCTTGCAAAACATTTGCATTAGAATCCAATTTTACTGCAAGAGCAATGTGTTTTGGATTGTTATTTTCTTGAATAAAAGTTGTTATTGTAGTGTATTTTTCGCTTGTTTGCTTGTTTGTACAGCAAAAAGATAAAAACCCAAACACAATTATTCCCCACAAATACAATATTTTTTTCATATTCAACTATTTTTCATCCTTATTCTTTTTCCATTTTTTTCACCAAGTCTATTACGCGCAAGATGCTGCTGACGCTGTTGGCAAACGACATTCCGCCGTGCCCTTTGAAAGGTGGATTGCCGTCGTACAGTTCGTTGAGCGTACCGATACAAAGTTCCTTCATTTCTGTTTCAAAGCCAACCAACATTCTTTTTACAAATGACAGTCCGCTGATTTTGTATATTTTGAGATATGCCTCTACAAAAGCCGCAAAAGTGCAGGGAAAAACAGGTCCGTTGTGATAATTGCGGTCGCGTTCCAACTGTCCGCCCACGTAATTGGGGCGATACATACCGCTTTTGGGGCTGAGGGTACGCAAACCTTTGGGGGTAAGCAA
>JAITXR010000386.1 GCA_031284665.1 Paludibacter sp. | reverse complement strand
GACATAACAAAACCTAATACGAAACATTAATAAACAAAAAAAATAATAAATAAAAAAGATGAACACATTTAAAAAAATAAATTTAATAGCATTAGCAATATTTACGGTAAGTACAATATTTGCACAAGAAATAAAAACCGTAGCCCTTATGAAAAACGGTAGCGTGGTTTATGAAAAACCCTTAACCAACAAAGACAGTATCTTTTTCAAAACTTATACTCCGTCAACAGAAATAAACGGTGTTGAAATAAATGGCGTAGTATGGGCAACCCGCAATGTAGATATGCCGGGTACTTTTACCGAAAACATAACAGATTACGGCATGCTTTACCAATGGAATAGACCAATAGGTTGGAGTTATAGCAACCCAATGGTAAATTCCGAAGGTGGCACAATTTGGGATAGCAGTATGCCTACCGGCGACACATGGGAAGAGAGTAATAATGTATGTCCTACCGGCTGGCGTGTGCCAACGCAGGCAGAGATAACAAGTTTAAACAATTCGGGAAGCGTATGGACAACTGTAAATGGCGTAAACGGACGTATTTATGGCAGTGGCGAAACTGTTGTCTTTTTTCCGGCAGTCGGCTTTCGTAACTACGATGACGGTTCGCTCGACTTTCAGGGCAGCAGCGGCAGCTATTGGAGTGCTACGGTTAGTGACGTTAGTAGCACTTATAGCCTCAACTTCGGCAGTTCTTCGTCGGATATCAACTACATCAATCGCGACAGCGGCTTTTCGGTGCGTTGTGTAGCAGAATAAAAATCTTAATTAATTGAGAATTGAAAATTGAAAATGGGCGAAGCCACGCTGAAAGCAAGCCCTCGTGGAACGAAGCGTAACAATTGAGAATTGTTTTGTGTAAAAGATTGCAGAATGTAAAAATAAGCCGAAATATGATGTAACACGTTCCGGCGGATTAACTTTATAAACAGGAAGAATAAATAATAGCTATTGCTGTTATTCAATCCGGTGGCGATTTGAATAAAGTAAAATTACCTGCTCCATAAACTATATTTATTTATAATCAGATTTTATATAACTGTTTTTCTTCCTACCACGACTGCTTTCCGCCCCGAAAAACAATCGTTCGGACGTTATTGCCCTGCTCGTAGATGTGTTAACTTTCAATCTTTTATTTTGTAAAACAGAACGCAAACGACAGTAACTGTGAATTTTTACTTCCTCCTATATTCTTTCGGCGATACTCCAACCACCCGTTTGAAGAATTTTCCAAAGAAAGTTTGCGATGAAAAATTTAATTCTTCGCTGATTTGCTGAATGGTCATATTAGTCGATTTCAGCATTGCTCGCGCCTCCAAAACCACCGAATTGTCAATCCAAGCCGCTGCCGACATATTACTGTTTTCTTTTATCACTTTCGACAAGTGCTTTGGAGTAATGTGAAGTTTATCGGCATAAAAATTCAAACCGCGTTCTTCTTTGCAATGTGTATGCACCAAATTTAGAAAAATCTTGACAAGCGTCTTCTGTTTCGATTGAAATTGTTCCGGCGAATTGTGCAACCACGAACCGAATTTATAAAAAAAACGCCATTGTAAGATGTTTGACAATTTTCAATCGGTACGGGTTTTCAATATTACCAATCACACGTTTAAGATGGTTTTGAAATTCAAATACCCGAATTGAATGAAATCACATTATTACTACCCGTAGCAACTAATTATTTGTCTCTACAAAATCGTCCTGAATATAAATTGTTGGAAAAATCAATTGATATTGCCAAAATGCAGGTAAATATGGAAATTGGTAAAAATCTACCGACTATTGCCGTTGGTGCAGGTTATCAATATATGAATTTCGATTTGCACAAAGATAACGGAATGAAAAACGACCTCGGAATGGCGTTTGCCACCGTTTCCATACCGATTACAGATTGGTGGAGTGGCTCGCATAGTATCAAACGTAAAAAAATAGAATTGCAACAAGCCGAAAATACCAAAAAGGAAAATTCAGACTTGCTTTTACAACAAATGCAAAACTTGCAAAATGTGTTAAATGAGGCATATCAACAAATATTGCTTTCGCAAAAGTCAATTGTATCAGCTGAAGCAAATCTGGAAATAAGTCAAGACAATTACAATGCCGGCATAACAACCATGTCAGACCTGCTCGAAGCCCAAAACCTGCTGCAACAAAGCCACGACCAATATACAGAAGCAATGACGGAATATTTACTCAAATTGTCGGAATACAAACAAGTAACGATTGATAGATGAAAAGGAGGATTTTTATTCCAAAATAGGACATTGAGTAACAAATATATAATTTATTGTAAAAACATAATTATCAAGCAATTAACAAAATAGTTTATGAAATGTAAGAACTTTTAAAAGAGAAAATAGAATTTATTGAAAGTTTATATTTAAAAAAATGTGTAATTTTGCAGTGTGATTGCAATATTACACTTAAATAATATAAATATATGATTTACAGAGCTATAGAAAAGGTATTACATACGCTTTTACAAAAATATCCTGCGGTAAATATCACAGGTCCTCGTCAATCTGCAAAACAACACTTGCTAAAGCGATGAATGGTGGTTATAACTATTTTTCGCTTGAAAATCCGGATACACGCCTGTTTGCCGAGACCGACCCGCGTGGTTTTCTTCATTCGGTGGGCGAAAAATTTATTTTAGACGAGGTTCAATATGTACCTTCGCTGTTTTCATATTTGCAAGAAATTTTAGACAATAGCAAAGAAAACTGAAAAGTAATTTTGCTCGGTTCTCAAAGTTTTTTGCTAAATCAGCACATTTCGCAAAGTTTGGCAGGCAGGGTTGCTTCGCTAAAACTTTTGCCGTTGTCATATTCAGAACTTACAGTGGCAGGAATTAATAGTCAAAATATTGACACAATGCTGTTTAATGGAGGTTATCCGCGTTTGTACAGCGAAAATATCGAGCCTGCATATTTTTTTTCGAATTATATTGAAACCTATTTGCAATGTGATGTTCGTCTGCTGAAAAACATTGAAAATCAAACGGCTTTTGTCCGTTTCATTAAATTATGTGCCGGAAGGGTCGGTAATATTCTTGATTTATCTTCGTTAGCAAGAGATGCAAATATTGCTGTCAATACCGTAAAATCATGGCTTTCAATATTGGAAGCAAGTTATATTCTTTATTTTGTGCAGTCATATTCCGGCAATGTAAATCGCAGAATGATAAAATCACCCAAACTCTATTTTTATGATACCGGATTAGTCTATTCGTTGCTGAATATTGAGCAGGCAAAACAATTGGACACTTTTTATTTGCGTGGCAATTTGTTTGAAAATTTTGTTTTTTCTGAGTTAATAAAGTTACGATTTAATGCCGGATTACCTGCAAATTATTATTTTCTGCGAGATGCAAAGGGCGTTGAAGTTGATTGCGTTACGGAAATGAGTAACGGACTTCGCTTTATTGAAACAAAATCTTCTGAAACTTTGTTGCTCGACCATATTAAGAACATTATGTCGTTACGAATGCTCTTTCAAAAAACGGAAGATTATGTGATTTATGCAGGAAAAAATATTGCTGATTTTCGAGAAGTGAAATTTGTAAATTGGCAGGAAATAGGAAGATTTTAATGCTTTATTCAAAGCCCTTTCACAAATTCCGCCACCGTAAGACGATGCACGCCAAGAATCCGGGCAATGGCTGATTTGGAAACACGCTTGTCTAATAATTCTTTGATTTCTTTTTCTTTGCCGGTAAGTTTTTTGACTTTCGATTTGCTGCCTTTTGGACGACCTAAAATAACGCCTTCGGCTTTTTTGCGAGCCAACGCTTCTTTGGTACGCTGCGAAATCAGGTTACGCTCAATTTCGGCAGAAAGCCCGAAAGCAAAAGCGAGGACTTTGGAATTAATGTCGCTACCCAAGCGATAATTGTCTTTGATAGTCCAAACCTGAATGTCGCGATTCAGACATTCGTTGAGAATGCTCATAATCATTAGCAGATTTCTGCCCAAACGAG
>JAITXR010000335.1 GCA_031284665.1 Paludibacter sp. | reverse complement strand
ACGCGAGCATTGATAAGTTACAAGGGACTTTCGCGTATCGAAACCTACGAATATCCTGAAGAAGCCTTGCGAGAAGCCCTTTTAAATGCAGTGGCGCACAAAGACTATGCAGGTTGCACACCTATTCAAATTCGCGTTTATGGCGACAGAATAAAAATTTGGAACGAAGGACAACTTCCTGAAAATTGGACAGTTGAAAATCTGTTGCAGGAACATTCTTCTCGCCCATTCAACCCCGATATTGCTAATGCCTTTTTTCGCAGTGGTTATGTAGAATCGTGGGGACGAGGCATTGAAAAAATCACGGAAATGTGCCATACCGCAGGTTTACCAAGTCCATTATTTACCAACGATGGCTCTGATTTTTGGATTACATTCAGAAAAGACATTTTCAACAAAGTAGATTTAAGCGGCAAAGGGCTTAATGACAGGCAAATAAAAGCCGTGTTGCATGTAAAAGAAAAAGGGAAAATCACTAATCGAGAATATCAAGAATTGAACAATATATCGAATAGAACAGCGACTAATGAATTGGCTGAATTAGTAGAAAAGTTCAATGTTTTAACACAGTCAGGTGCAGGGTCGGCTGTATTTTATGAAATAAAGTGAATCACGCAAATCACGCAATAACCGCGCAATAACCGCGCAAATCACGCAACGTGGCATTTGACAGAACATAGGTAATCGCGATAGCATAACGGACGACAATGCCCGACATACACGCCGTCCACCAACTTGCTCGTTCTGCCTGCAAGCGGAATGACGAAAAAGCGTATATAAAATGTTTGATTGATGAAGTTGAGCAAAACCGATGCCTGTATTTTACAAAAGTTTTAGAGATGGCATCAAACGAGTTATTGTGTAATAACTTAACTGTAAAAAAAAATAGAAATTTAGTAGATAATTAAAAAAAATAAAATGAAATTTGAAGAACTTAATCTTTGCGATTCGGTACAAGAGGGATTGCGAGTAATGAATTTTACCGAAATGACTCCTGTGCAGGAAAAAACAATTCCGGTAATTATGCAAAAACGAGATGTAATTGGTTGTGCGCAGACCGGCACCGGCAAAACGGCGGCATTTATTCTGCCTTTGCTCCACAATTTGCAAAGCGAAGCACACGACGAAAGTAAAGTTAATGCAATAATAATGGCTCCAACGCGCGAACTTGCGCAACAAATCGACCAGCAAATGGAAGGTTTTTCGTTCTATACGCCTTTTTCGTCGGTTGCCGTTTATGGCGGGAATGATGCTGTGGCGTGGGATGTTCAAAAACGTGGATTGACGCACGGCGCTGATGTGGTAATTGCAACTCCGGGTAGATTAATTTCTCATATTAGCCTCTATGATGTTGATTTTTCGGGCGTTAAGTATTTTATTCTTGACGAAGCCGACAGAATGCTCGATATGGGTTTTTTCGACGACATTATGAAAGTTGCCCTGAAATTGCCCAAAGAAAAGCAAACAATTATGTTTTCGGCTACAATGCCACCACGAATTAACGAGTTGGCAAAATCGATAATGAACAATCCCGAAGAAGTTAAAATTGCGGTTTCGCGCCCTCCCGAAAGTATTGCGCAATCGGCGTATATTTGTAGCGAATTTCAAAAAAACGGCATTATTCGAGATATTTTTGCTGATAGCGAGCCAAACAAAGTTTTGATTTTTTCGGGGTCAAAACTCAAAGTAAAAGAACTTGCCGTGTCGTTGCGAAGTCGAGGTTTTAACACTGCGGCTATGCACTCCGACCTCGAACAAAGCGAGCGCGAAAAGGTGATGCACGAATTTCGCAATAATCGAATTAATATGCTGATTGCCACCGATATAGTATCGCGCGGAATTGATATTGACGATATTTCGATGGTGATAAACTACGATGTGCCTCGCGATGTTGAAGATTATGTACACCGAATAGGCAGAACTGCCCGCGCAAACGCTCAGGGAGCGAGTATTACGCTTGTTTCGGAAAAAGAACAATATTTGTTTGCTCGAATCGAAAAGTTTTTGAAACGCGAAGTTGAGAAAAAACCTGTACCCGAAATTCTTGGCGCAGCACCAAAATATGAGCCTGATAAACAGCCAAAACCGCAAGGAAAATTTAACCGAACACATAATAATTTCAGTGCAAAACGACACAATTCAAATAAACGCCGACCACGACCAAAACAGTAAATCGCTGTGTTTTAGCAATAAAACGATTAACGCTGAAATAAACTTGCCTTCGTCGAAAAGCATCAGCAATCGTGCGCTAATTATTAACGCATTGTCGCACAGTAAGTTGGAAGTCAAAAATTTATCCGATAGCGACGACACAAAAGTACTGCAAAATGCACTAAATAGCAACGCCGAAATTGTGGATATTGGCGCTGCCGGTACCGCAATGCGCTTTCTGACAGCATATTATGCGATTAGCGAAGGCGAGAGAATACTCACCGGCTGCCCGCGAATGAAACAACGCCCAATTAGCATTTTAGTTGATGCCTTAAATTCACTCGGTGCTGATATTCAATATATTGAAAATGAGGGTTTTCCGCCTCTCAAAATACTTGGTCGAAGTCTTGACGGCGGTACAATTCGCATCGCAGCCGATGTGAGCAGTCAGTATATTTCGGCTTTAATGATGATTGCGCCGTGTTTGAAAAACGGATTAAAAATTATTTTTTCGGGCAAAACTGTTTCTGCACCATACATTCAAATGACCGCTGCCATAATGCAAAAATTTGGTGTCAGGATAAATTTCAACGACAATATTATTGATATTTGTAAGCAAAAATATCAACCAACCGAATTTGAAGTAGAGGCGGATTGGTCGGCGGCATCGTATTGTTACGAAATATTATCAATTGCCGGCAAAGGGCAAATTATGCTTAATAATCTGAAAAACAACTCATTGCAAGGCGATTGCCGTTGCGTTTCACTTTTCGCTTTGTTGGGAGTGGCTACCACATTCACTCCGCAGGGCGTAATTATTGAGGCAAACGGGCAATATGCATCCGAATTTAATTGCGATTTTACCGATTCGCCTGACCTTGTGCAAAGCGTTGTCGTGGCTTGTTGTATGAATAACATAAAATTTTGTTTCGACGGACTTTCGACCCTCAAAATTAAAGAAACTAACCGAGTTCAAGCGCTAATTA
>JAITXR010000251.1 GCA_031284665.1 Paludibacter sp. | reverse complement strand
TCTTCCAAGTCGCTTTTAATTTCTTTGAGCGATTGGGCGATTTGGGCATTACGCGATTCTACATCGGGATTTTTTGCAAGTTCCTGTTTTACTCCTTCGAGCGTAAGTTTCTTATTTTCGGTAAGATATATTATGGTTTTGATTAAATCAATATCTTTTTCGGAATATTTGCGTGTTCCGCCACGAGTGCGGTAAGGTTTCAGTTGTTTAAATTCCGTTTCCCAAAAACGTAGAGTTGGAATGCTAACATTCAGCATTTCGGCAACTTGTGATATTGACTGAAGTTTTTCCATATTTATATTTTTAGAATAATGGACAAAGAATAACGACTTTCCAAATTAATAGTCTTTTCGCGCTTTCGTGCCTTAGCCTTTCGCGCGTTTTTTTGTCTATGCTCCAATATCTATTTCGTTATTTTTAACTTTTGTCCTACTCTCAGATTTGTACCTTTCAAGTTATTCGATTGTTGAATTTTTTTGACCGATATTCCGTATCGTGCTGCAATTTGGCTCAGCGTTTGTCCTTTTTTCACCGTATGCCAAGTTGTACTTCCGCCACCACCACTTACCGTGTTTTGCGATTGCAGGATTTCGGTTTCAACTCTCCTATTATTTACGAGTTCATCGGCGCGATAAGCAATAATTTCGTCGTAGCGGTCAAGGAAAATATTTATATAATTTATTGGTAAACAGAGGTTATACGGTTTTATATTTCCCGGAATAATATCGTGGCGATATTGAGAATTTAAGAGTTTCAGTTCTTCGAGAGGCAGGTGCAGGATGGCAGCAATTTGTTCGAGGTGGATGCGTTCGGTAACAGCGATTGTGTCAATCAGCAGAGGCATCGGCACTTTGATTTTGCAAATATTATGTTCAGCCGAGTAGTTCATAGCATAATTGGCGGCAATAAAAATCGGCACATATCCGCGAGTTTCGCCTGGCAAATAAGGGTAAATATCCCAATAGTCGCGCTTACCACCCGAGCGGCGAATTGCTTTATTGATATTGCCCGGTCCGCAATTATAGGCGGCAATCACCAAACTCCAATCACCGTAAATATCGTACAAATCTTTAAGGTATCGAGCAGCGGCATCGGTGGCTTTCAGCGGGTCGCAACGCTCATCGACAAGCGAATTTACTTCCAATCCGTAAAAACGCCCTGTGGCTATCATAAACTGCCAAAGCCCTGCTGCTCCGGCGCGTGAGATAATCGTAGTGTTAAGTGCCGACTCGATTATTGGCAAATATTTAAGTTCGAGTGGCAGATGATGTCTTTCTAATGCTTGTTCAAAAATTGGGAAATAATAGTCGCTCATCCCAAGCAAATACTCCATTTGACGGCGTTTTCGGACTGTATAAAGTTCGATAAACGAGCGTACTGAATTATTGAAAGGCATTTCCATAATATTTGGCAGTTTTTGCAAACGCGCGATATAAATACTGTCGTTCAGATTGTCGGGAATTGCACCCGAGCGGCAGTCCGATTTGTCGGAATATTGCAATATCCAACTGTGTATCAAATCGGTAAGTGTATTGTCGTATTCAGTTGGCACATTTAGCGATGAGTCGGGTAATACTACCGATGCTGGTTGCGCTGTATTTTCGTTTTCAGCCGATTGCGCAGATATTGAGAGCGAAATCGACAAAAAAATTCCCACAAAAGATAAAATTTTATTAATCATTTACAATATTATTTTCGATGATAATTACTTCAAACTTAAACTAAACATTACTCCCGCCGAGTCAATTTTCCCGAAATCGTTTTGCATCACGGCAGGGCGCAGATGCAGCGAGAGGTCGGGACTTATATCAAAATCAAACAATTGTGCCTCGACGTATGCCTCGACTAACACAACGGCGTAATACCCAATTGTTACAATTATACTCAAATCGCGGTATCGGCGATAACTTGTGTACATTCGCTCCAAATTGCTTTGCAGAGCCGAAAGTCCACCATATTGTTCTACCGTCATTCCTTCGGGTAAAGCATTCAAAAAACTGTTAGTGTTCGGGTTGTTGTCCGAAATATCGCGAAACGCGGTTTTATATGTGTTGTAACGCACAGAATTAAGAGTTATTGCATAAGTGCAGCCTAAAAATCCGGCATATACAATTGGCAGTTTCCAAAAACTTCGATTAGCAATTTGTCCATACCCCGGAATTATTGCTCCGAGCCACACTGACCGCATTGGGTCGGGTTTGAATGTGTTTAACGGCAGAGTGTCGGCAACAACAATGCTGTCTTTTTCAGAATTTTGAGCAAATGTTGATGCTGAAAACGCTGTAAAAATAAATAATATGATAATCGATTGTTTCAATTTTTGGTTTTTAGTCAATTTTGTCCAGTATTTCCATAATGGATGTCAGTTCGTCGTCGTTGGCAAAAGGAATTGTGATGTAACCCTTACCTTTATTATTACAGGCAAAACGTATTTTTTTGCCAAAAAGTTTTTCGAGGTGGTCGGTCATATCATCGTACTCTTTCAAATCTGCAAGTTTAACGCTCTCGGTTTCAGCGTTTTCAGATTTTGTTTCGTCGTTCTTTTTTTGCCGCACCAATTCCTCAACTTTTCGCACAGAGTATTTATGGTTTTGTATATCCTCGTACAAACTCAGTTGCTCTGCCGGATTTTCGAGCCCCAGAATTGCGCGAGCGTGTCCCATATCAATTTTTTTATCTTTGATGCCCATTTGTATTTCGGCAGGCAGTTTGAGCAGGCGCAAATAATTAGTTACCGACTCGCGGCTTTTTCCTACTCGGTCGCTCAGGCGTTCTTGCGTAAGTTTATATTCTTCGATTAATCGGTAGAAAGTCAGCGCAATTTCGATTGCATTCAGGTCTTCGCGCTGAATGTTTTCGATAAGCGCCATTTCCATCACTTGCTCGTCGGCTGCGGTGCGAATATAAGCGGGAATTGAAGGCAGTCCAATTTTTTTTGCAGCGCGATACCGTCGTTCACCGGCAATAATTTGATATGTTCCGTCATCGTTTTTACGCAACGTGATTGGCGAAATTACTCCAAGTTCACTTATTGATTTGGAAAGTTCGCTTAGCGCATCTTCGTCAAAGTATGTTCGTGGCTGATTGGGATTTGGAGTTATCAATTTTATCTCCACATCGTTGATTGACGATGAGCCACTTGTGTTTACGGTTTCGGTATCGATAAGGGCATCTATTCCGCGTCCAAGCCCTGTTCTTTGTTTCGACATATTGTTGTTTTATTGATTCTTTGTTACAAGTTCTTCTGCTAATTCGATATAATTTGACGAGCCTTTTGACTCCGGGTCGTAAAGGATAACAGGTTTTCCATAACTTGGAGCCTCGCTAAGCCGTACATTACGATTAATTACAGTGTTGAAAACCATTTTGTCAAAGTGCTTTTTCACTTCGTTGAAAACTTCATTTGCAAGTCTCAAACGCGAATCGTACATTGTGAGTAAAAAACCTTCGATTTCGAGCGTTGGATTTAGTTTTCCTTTGATTATCTTAATAGTATTGAGCAGTTTACTAATTCCTTCGAGAGCAAAATATTCGCATTGAACGGGAATTATTACCGAATCCGATGCCGTTAACGAATTTACGGTAATCAGCCCCAGTGATGGCGAGCAGTCGATTAAAATAAAGTCGTATTGAGGTTTAAGCGGCACAAGTATTTTCTGCATTATTTTTTCGCGCTCGTCAACATCGAGCATTTCGATTTCCGCACCCACAAGGTCGATATGCGAAGGCAAAATTTGCAAATTTTCAATTTCACTGTTTTTTATTGCAAGCGATGGCTCAATTCCATCAATCAGACATTCGTAGATAGTATATTGCAGGGTGCTAACATCTATCCCCATCCCCGACGATGCATTGGCTTGCGGGTCGGCATCCACGAGCAGAACTTTTTTGCCCATATTTGCCAGCGATGCTGCTAAATTAATAGCGGTAGTGGTTTTTCCTACGCCGCCTTTTTGATTTGCTAATGATATTATTTTTCCCATAAACGACAGAATTTGAGAGATTTATTGTGATAATATATTTTTTTTCTTGTTTTGCAAAATTATAAAAAAAAATGAAATAAAGCATTTGTTTGTGTGCTATAAGTAATAAATAAATTTTTTTAATGTTTCAAAACATAATTTCGACAGGCAAGATTAATTATGATTACTAACGTTTTAAGTTGGTATTTTATGGGTACTTCTAAAAATTAACTTTCTATAAATCAGCCTTATAAATTTTTCAATAAATTTTGTATGTTTGCAAAAAAAGTGTTGTATTATTTTGATATTCAAATGATTATGTGTATATTTGCAGTGTAATTTAGTGCTCAAAAATTTGAGAAAAAGGCTCCGCAACAAGCCACTTACAGAAGAGTAAAAAAAGAGAATACAGAAAAATCACGTTTCCGCGCGTGGAGCACGTTTTTGGACTTATCGAAAACAGTGTAAATGGTAGTTACATACGTTATAAATTAGTTGACCTAATCCTGAATTATTAAATTCTTTATTTGCGAAAAATACTCATGCAAAAAGAGTAATGTTTTTTTGAAATTTGTTGTATCTTCGTCATTTGAAAAGTTACTGTATTTTTTGAGGGCAGCACCAAATTTAGTGAAATTTTTTCAAACTGCAAAACGTTACAAATATTTCATTTACAAAGCGTTGCTTGTTCTTTTAGAAAAGTAATGGCGGCTTTAAGGTATTAAATAAACAGATAAATCAGATGAAAAAAGCACTTATTTTCTTTATATTTGCCATTATTTCAAATAATATTTTTGCCCAAACATTAGATAATGCAAATTATGTGATTTTTAATTTTGTACATCGCCATCATGGTAGCATTCCACCTCATTTGGGTAATTTTGTTGATAACTATTATTGGTTGGTGCCGGTTGATTCCATAAAAAATTGGTCTTTTACTATTAGTCCTTTTTATGTTGATACATTGTCTCAGATGCAAGTTGATTGGTGTGCAAAGGGACATTCTGCTGATTTCTTTGGATATGGAGAAGGTGCATCTGAAGAATACATAAATCAAATAGATACTTTCTTGTTGATAATAAAGAAACACAGGCAAAAAATTCAGACAACCACATTAAAATGGTATAAAGATGATGTTAGAAAAAAAGAAAGAATAGATATCTATGCTATTCCAATAAGCGGGATTTTTTGCACTTGCCTTCAAGGACATTATTTTGGTGGTTCAAAAATAAATCTATTAGGCGGACAAGTCTATCTCCCGTTATCCGATTTCAAGTACAATGAATCTTTTTGGAAATCAAAAGAATGGGAAATTGTAAAATATGTTGATTATAGCATAGTCAATTTTGCAAGTTTTACACCATGGGGGTTTCAATACAAAACAGGAAGTCTTGTCAAGACTTTACCTGTACAAATTGGCAATCCATAAGCCATCGCGAGCGGGTTTTATAACAGGATAGAAACTAAAATGATATATTAACGCGCAGTATTATGCCCTTAGTCGTAAGTATGCGGTAAAGTGTTTATTTCAATATGGTATCTTGGAGTTGGAAACTGTAAGAAGTTTTTTAACTTCGGGCAAATGAAAATTGCTGTCGGGAAAATGGGTACAATAACTGCGTTTAATTAATCATATAGGCATAAACTTTACCAACTCTGTTATGGTTTAAAACCATAACAGAGTTAATACAAACCTTAACGTTTAGCACATTAAGGGCTAAATAATACAAAAAAAGCAGTGAAAAAACTTATTTTCACTGCTTTTTTGTTTTACTTGTTTTCGTCAATTATTCGTTGCGCAATAGCAAGAATATTTGTGTCGTCAAGCATTACTAATCCGCCATCGGGACCGGGTTCAATATGAACTCCGCAACTATTGCCATCTTTATAGTTATGTCCTCCGAAGTAATTTCTAACTGTTTCTTTTTCCAGACCAAGTTCTTCGGCTATCTTGGTCATACTTCCGCTTGGCAGCGCATCTTTAATTCTGCGTAACTCGTTGAATGTTATTGTTTTTGTCATAATATGTATGGTGTTAAAATGAAGATTAAGTTTTCCTGATTATTTTGCGCTATAAACTTACTTTATTAGTTTCATATTTCAAAATTTTTTTATGTTTTTTAATGTTTTTTTTATTTTTGAGCATATTCTTTATAAAATTCTACTATTGTTTCGATGCCTTTAAAAAATAAATTAACGGGGAAATTTTCGTTTGGCGAATGTATGGCATCCTGCTCAAGCCCAAAGCCCATCAGGATTGGTTTTACGCCAAGAGTTTGCTCAAATACCGGCACTACTCCTATACTTCCACCTCTGCGCACAGGTAGCGGGCGTTTGCCGAAAGTGGCGGTATATGCTTTTTCGGCTGCGATGTAGGCTTTGGAGTCTATGGGGCAAACATAACTTTCGGCTCCGTGCAAAAATTCAATTTTGATATTAACATATTTTGGCGTAATACTACGGAGATAATCAGCCACTAATTGGGCAATTTCTTCCGATTTTTGATTAGGCACAAGGCGCGCCGACAGTTTGGCGTATGCTTTTGCGGGCAACACTGTTTTTGAGCCTTCGCCGGTGTATCCTCCCCAAATACCGCACAAGTCGAGTGTGGGGCGCACGCCGGTTTGTTCTATCGGACTGTATCCCGCCTCGCCGTGTAAGTGCTTGATATTCAAATTATTTTTATATTCCGTTTCGTTAAAAGGAATTTGCGCTATCAATTCTTTTTCGGCAGTCGAAAGTTCAGTAACATTATCGTAAAAATGTGGAATTGTAATTTTCCCGTTTTCGTCAACAAGTTGCCCGAGAATTTTTGTCAGTTCGTTAATCGGATTTGCCACCGCGCCGCCAAAAATACCTGAATGAAGGTCGCGATTGGCACTTGTAATTTCAATTTGCCAATAAGCCAAACCCCGCAAACCGGTAGTAATACTTGGCGTTTGTTCGGAGAGCATACTTGTGTCCGAAACTAAAATTGTGTCGCACTTGAGCAAATCGCGATTTGTACAACAAAACTTTTCGAGATTTGGCGAGCCGATTTCCTCTTCGCCTTCGAGAACAAATTTAACGTTGCAAGCAAGTTGATTTGTAGAATTAAGATATTGAAAAGCAACAAAATGCATAAAACTTTGACCTTTGTCGTCGTCTGCCCCGCGAGCATATATTTTCCCATCGCGTATTTGCGGCTCAAATGGCGATGACTCCCAAAGTTCGAGCGGCTCGGCAGGCATCACGTCGTAATGTCCATACACAAGGACGGTTGGCAGTTTGCTGTCGATTATTCGTTCTGCAAATACAATGGGATTGCCTTCGGTTTGGTAAATTGTAAGTTTATCGACTCCGGCATCGGTAAGCAGTTTGCTCCATTGCTCGGCGCAGCGTTGCATTTCGGCTCGTTTATCGGCGTGTGCGCTGATACTTTGAATTTCTATCAACGAAAACAGTTGAGATAAAATGTGGTCGTGATGGCGATTAATAAATTCGGTAATGTTCATCTGGTTATGATTTTAGATTAAAGATTTTGGTATAGGCGTTTAGACCGCTGTTATTAATTCATTATTATTCAATCTTTTAGGTTTGTTAAAAACCATTCTTTCTATGGTCAAATCGAATATTGACCCCATAAATGCTCGTCTAT
>JAITXR010000202.1 GCA_031284665.1 Paludibacter sp. | reverse complement strand
CAAGCGTTAACTAAACAACACAATCTTTTTTATACCTTAAAAAAAATACTAATACCTATAAAATGTTGGGCTTTGTGAAAAGCCCAACATTTTTTTTGTGTATATTGCTGGTTTTATGGAGGTTGCTGAATCTCCGCTGATATATGTCAATTTTATGCGTGTTTAATCAAACAAACTAATTTGCTGATATTTAGGCGATAAGATTTTATTAGAGTGTAGATAATTTGAAATAAATAATTCTTTGCCGTTTTGGTCGGAATTTTTGGTAATGTTCCGCATTCCGTAAGTCAAGAATTTTCCTATTGTTTCCACTGCTTATCGTATGGGGGATTTTAGCATAATGATTCAATATTTTTTATATCCTTCCAATATTTTGTTGTTTTGTATATTTTTAAACATTCTATCCAAATATACAAATTTATTTGCGGTCTATTTCTTTTTTTCTTTTGATAATTCAATTTTGCCATTGGGTAATAATTTCCCTTCTTGATAAATGACATATTCCTCTCTTGTGCCTTCAATTTCTTGTCCAATACTATCGCATTCATAAGAAATTATCGAATCACAAACATATATTGAGAAATCTGCAGCAATTTTCACACTCAGATTATCAATAAAACCACAATCGGCACCACCGCCAACAGCAAGTTGTTGTTCGTCAATAATTTTTCCGTCAAACGACAAAGTTGTAAGTATTGGCAACATACAATCGGCAGGAGCTAATGTTATAATCGCAATATAATCGCCATTTGTAGGAATTTGTGCGTATGCAGAACGCAATTCGGTATCAATATATTCGTATTCTTTTTTTGCAAAATGATATAAATGCTCATCAACTTCTGAACTGCAATGGTAAATTGTTATTGGCAAATCAACATTGTTAAAATGTGATAAAAACTGCTGAAAATCAGAAAAAATTTCAATTTTATTTTCATTTGACCTTTTCTTTGAATTGCCACCACAATTGATTACTAAAATTGCAATTAGTACTATCGATAAATATTGAATCTTAAAAATTTTCATAATATTTTTTGTAAATTATTGACGTGCAAAGATTTAGTTAGATTTTACATTCCCAACTATTTTACAATTCCCGAAAAACCCATAAACGCCATCGCCAACATTCCGGCGGTGATTAGCGCAATTGGAGTGCCTTGCATTGCTTTTGGGATTTTTACAAAAGTCAGTTGCTCGCGTATGCCGGCAAAAATTATTAACGCCAAAGCAAAACCACAGGCTGTGGATATGGCAAAAACTACGCTGGTTAGCAAGTTCATATCTTTTTGAATAACCATTATTGCCACACCAAGAATTGTGCAGTTTGTGGATATTAGCGGCAGAAATACTCCAAGTGCCTGATATAACGATGGCGATATTTTTTTTAGAATAATCTCGACTAATTGCACTAAGGCTGCAATAATCAGAATAAATGTAATTGTTTGCAAAAATGTTACGTTAAACGGCTCTAATACAGTGCGTTGAATAACATAAGTAACAATAGTAGCAAGGGTCATCACAAATGCCACTGCGCCGCCCATTCCAATCGCCGTATCGATTTTTTTTGATACGCCCAGAAACGGACAAATACCCAAAAATTGTGATAATACTATGTTGTTTACAAATACTGCGCTGATGAAAATTAAAATATAGGTCATAATGTTTTAAATTTGCTAATAAACAATGTGCTAATGTGCCAATGAAAACCAAGCGTTTATCAAATGTTTCTGTCAATTGTTTATTGTGTTTTTGGATTAATAATATTTGTTGTCGTTATAAATTTGCTAATAAACAATTTACTGATGCAAACTAAGCGTTTGTCAATTGGCACATTGTTTATTTATTTATTTTCAATTTGTTAATAATGGCAATAAGAAATCCCAACGCAATAAAAGCACCGGGGGCAAGTACGAAAAGCAACATTCCATAATTTTCGGGGAAAAGTGTATAGTTAAATAATTTCCCTGTGCCGAGAATTTCGCGTACTGCGCCAAGTAATGTTAATGCCAAAGTAAAACCAAAGCCCATTCCCAAACCGTCGAGAGCCGAGCGCAAAACGTTGTTTTTGGCGGCAAAGGCTTCGGCGCGACCAAGCACAATGCAATTAACTACAATCAGCGGAATGAAAATCCCCAAACTTTTGTACAACGCCGGAACATAAGCCTGCATTGCCATTTCCACAACCGTAACAAATGTGGCAATTACGATGATAAAAGCCGGTATGCGAACTTTGTCGGGAATAAGGTTTTTGAGCGCCGAAACTACAACATTTGACCCCAAAAGCACAAAAGTTGTAGCCAAACCCATACTCAGTCCGTTGATTGACGAGGTAGTAGTGGCAAGCGTTGGGCACATCCCAAGAATAATAACAAAAGTTGGATTTTCTTTTATCAATCCGTTAAGAAAAACACTTAAATTTGAATTTTTATCCATTGTTTTTTTATTTATTAGGTTTTAATTTGCGACTGTTTAGCCCTGCATTTATCGGGACAAGTCTCTCATCTCATATCTAAAAGTCTATAAGTCTTAATTTTTATTTTTACCATTCCAATGCCGTTGCGCCTGAATTTCCGTCTATTTCCGGAGCGCCACTATTGGCAGCATAGGCATTGTAGGCGTTTATCACAGCATCGAGGAAAGCGCGCGAACTAATTGTGGCAGCCGTAATTGCGTCAACTTCGCCACCGTCTTTGCTCACTTGCAATTTGTCGCTTGCCGGATTTTTGCCGCGAATATCCTGCCTGCCTTTTGCCGTTTTGAACCACTCGGTCATTTTTGTTCCCAATCCGGGCGTTTCGCTTTGTTCCAGCACCGAATAATTCACGATTTTTCCTTCGGCATCAAAACCAACCATAATTGTAATATCGCCCGCAAAGCCTTTGTGCGAGACGCTTTCGACTGCTGCTCCAATAAAATTGTTGTCAGCATTATAGGCTTTGTAAACGTTGAGCGAATCGCCGGTAGAAATTACGATTTTTTCGGTTTCGCCAATTCTTGCAAAATCTGCCGGAAGTACTTCTTTGATAGCATTTTGCAGTTTATTTGCTTTTGCAATGGCGATAGGCTCTTTTGTGAAGGTGTAAACCGATGCCAAAGTAGCAGCAGCAAACAGCGAAATGCCTGCCAAAACCAAAATCATATTTTTGAACGAAGATGTTAATTGTTGCATAATATTATTATTATTTCTTTTTTACAGTATGTTTTAATTTTAATACAGCGAAATTTAGTTCTATGCTTGTTTCTGTATCTGTTGTTGTTAAATTATTACCCAAAATGTCGCTAAAAATTTCACCACTGCGATGCATAAGCGACTTTTTTGTTTCTTCGTCTTTTGCTTCCGACAATTCAGTTACAGTACGCGATAATTCTTTGATTTGTGCAAACGTTTCTACAATTTCAATGGTTGTTTGTGTTGCCTGAGTACTTTTTAAAATAGTAGCAAGCATATATAAACCCTTTTCTGTAAAGGCTTTTGGCAAAGCTGGTGAAAATTTCAATTTGGGGTTATCGAATTTTTCGATAACCTCTGATTTTTCATCTTTATCCAACTCAAACACATATCCTGTTGGAAATTTATCAGGATTATTTTTTACCGCTTCATTTATACGCATTGTTTCTACTCCGTACAATGCAGCCACATCGCTATCGAGAATTACATTCTTATTGCGAAGTGTGATTATTTTTTTCTTGACATTGTCAAATTTCGATAATTCTTCCATTATTTTTCATTTTTTTAGAACAATATTTTATATATACAAAAAAACTCATATAAACATTAATAATAATTTGCCGGATTAATTTGAAAATCTGTTTTAACAATAATAGAATCTAATTTATTATTGCTAAAATAATAATTATGCCACATTCCATCCAGAGCGGCTTGCAAACAAATTATATGAATGTTATCCTCAATATCAGATGGCAATGTAAAAGGAAATCTTGTCATAAATTCTTGCTTTGACATACTTGTATGTATTCCATTTACAAAAGAAATATCCGATTCCACAATTTTAGCAAATGCAATCTCTACTTTTCCCGAAGTCCATTCATCTGCATTTTCATCAATGATTTCAAACCACAATACTACATTACTTTTTTTATATGAAAGAGTTTCTATAACATAACCAATATTCGTTGTGTCTTTATCGAATTTATGTGTATGCATAAAAGGATATTTTTTTTCAATATCTTCCAAATTTTCGTACTCTCCTAAAGGATAATAAAGAAACCAATCGTTACACAAAACATACAAACTATCGCCCTCAACAACATATTGACTAATTGGCATTTTAGGTAGTTGATGCAGTGTATCTTGGGCTGTTTCATTATTGCGCTCTTGTGACGGATTGTTATTACAACCCACTACCAAACAAGCAGCAAATAGCGATAAAACAAATATTATAATATTGAGTTTCATTACATTAAGATTTCCCAAATCTTTTTGGTTTCACATAAGTATTTATCAGTGGAGTAAATGCGTTCATTATCATACTCCTTCGGGGTACGAGCCAAACTTGAACGATGTAGGTGGCGTGGAGCATTTTTACTTTTCATATCCAATTCTCCATGTTGGTTGCATTATCTGTGGATTTTTTCTATACAAATTTATCAAACTCACAATCTTATCTGATTTGTTTTTTAGTATTAGAGTGTCTTCATTGAAACCAACTATTTGATATTCAAAATCTTGTATTTGAATCTTATTATTTTTTTTATTATAGTTCCATTTTTTCGTATAAACAACATCATCTATATCAAATTCTCTAATTTTATCAGTAGAATAATCATAATATACATAAAGGCATTTTTGATGCATATAGAATTTATATCCATAAGATGAATTTTGATATTTATTTGATAATGTGTCATACTGAAATATATACCAAAAACTGTCGTCTGCTGTTAGTTTCTGTTCTAATTCGCTTTTAGAACAAGACACAAGCAAAACACTAAATATTAATACTATTTTTAGATGTTTCATAATTGATAGAAATTGGCGTTGTTACATTTTTTATTTTCTTATCTATTAAAGTCTAAAATCGCTTATCGTACTTTCCTCAAAATTACAAGATTTGCAGGATTAGGGCATAAGAATATATAAAAACCAAAAGTACGATTTATTCTGATAATTCGGAATAAATCGTACTTAAATATTCACATTACAATCACTTAATTATAATTTCGTAAGGCATACGTGCTTGGATGCCGTTTGTGTTTTGAAGAACTTTAAGTTCTTTCACAACATTGTAATATTCACCAAGTTGCGATTTTAGCATACGGTTTTCGGCATTGTCGTTCAATTCATTGATTAATTGAGTGAAAAAGTTCCCAACAGCCGGATATTCAGCGATTTGATAATCAGTAATTTCGGCTTTTTCGGCAGCCAAAGCCACAGCCTCGTCAATCCCTCCGAGTGCGTCCACTAATCCGATTTTTAGGGCATCTTCGCCTGTCCAAACTCTGCCTTCGGCTATTGCTTTAATTTCGTCAGTGGTTTTTCCGCGCCCATCAGCACAGCGTTTTACAAAAGTTTCGTAACCGCGATTGACGTAATTTTGGAGCAAATTGCGTTCGTCGGGCGTGAATGCTCTTGATGTAGTAATGGCATCGCTCATTTTATTGGTTTTTGCGCCGTCGGTAGCCAAACCTATTTTTTTGTACAAACCAGCAGTGTTTGGTATTGTGCCGAAAATTCCTATCGAGCCTGTCAATGTATTTGGCTGAGCCACAATAACATCGGCATTACACGAGATATAATATCCTCCCGATGCAGCATAGTCGCCCATTGAAACTACAACCGGTTTTTTCTCTTTGAGTTTGCTAATGGCACGCCAGATTTGCTCTGAGCCATAAGCACTTCCACCGGGTGAATTTACGCGGAAAACCACTGCTTTGATAGCATCGTCGTCGGCAATTTTATTGATTGTTTTTACCAAATCTTTCGACACAATGTTATCATCGCCGCTACCGCCCATATCAATTCCGCCAACTGCGTATAACACAGCGAGTTTGCTTGTATTATATTTTTTTGTCGATTGTACTTTTGTCAAATTTGAATGTTTGATTATGTTATAATCGGCATCAAAAGTTTTGATAATGCTGTCCACTTCGTCTTCGTACAAAATAGTGTCAATCAAGGCATATTCCATAGCCTTTTCAGTTGGTTGGAATGTCATCATTTCGTCGGCATAAAGATTAAGATTTTCTGTCGAAATGGAGCGTGATTCTGAAATTTCGTTAATCAAATTATTCCAAATTGATGATATATAACGATTTACTTGTTCGCGATTTGCTTGGCTCATTTCGCTATTAAGATAAGGCTCAACTGCCGATTTGTAAGTTCCGACCTTCACCACTTGAATTTCGACACCAATTTTTTCGAGCAAATCTTTGAAAAACATTGTTTCGGATGCAATGCCCTTAAAATCGACAGAGCCAAGCGGATTTACTATAATTTTATCGGCTACGGATGCTAAATAATAGTTTTTTTGCGTGTAATCGTCGGCATAAGCAACGATAAATTTTCCCGAAGTTTTGAAATCAAGCAAGGCATCGCGAATTTCTTTGATAGATGCAAATCCGCCGCTCAGCGAGCCACCTTTAAGGTAAATGCCTGTAATTTTGTCGTCGGTTTTTGCTTTTTCGATATTTGCCAGCACTTGGTCTAATCCAAGTGTTTGATAATCAGAGCCTGAAAGTGCTTTTGCTAAAGCCGCATTCATTGGATTATCGCTGCTGCGGTCGGTAAGTTCGCCATCCAATTGAAGTTGATAAACTGAATGAGATTTGAGAGTTACGGTTTTTTCGGACGAGCCGGCAATCACACCGATAACTCCGAAAAACAGAATGGTACTAAGCACCGAAACAATAAGAGAGCCGACTATTACGGCAAGAACGATTTTTAAAAACTGTTTCATAATGATTGAATTTTAATTGTTGGTAAAATGTTGATTTTTAATTATTTATAAATTTTTATTAAACTCTAAAATATCTCCCGGCTGGCATTGCAGTTCGTCGCAAAGAGCCTCCAGAGTGCTGAATCGGATTGCTTTTGCTTTGCCGGTTTTAAGAATTGAAAGATTTGCGGGCGTAATTTCTACTTTTTCGGACAGGTCGTTGAGCGAAATTTTTCGTTTCGCCATCATTACATCAAGATTTACTATTATTGGCATAATTTTTTTATTTTAAGATTATACTGTTAACTCAATATCCTCTTTCATTTGAGTGGAAATTTTCAGAATTTCGGCAAAAAGCAAACTTACAACTCCAAAAAACAACGGCATATAATCGCCCATTGGCATACGGAA
>JAITXR010000183.1 GCA_031284665.1 Paludibacter sp. | reverse complement strand
TTTTTTTATAAAAGAAAAAAATTGGTTCATATATCGCTCCTTTCTGCCTCACGCGCCAATTTTATAAACACATCGTACACACTTTCCACCTCAAAAAGTGTTTTCAAATTTTGTGGCGTATCCAAAGCGCGAATTTCCCCATCAACCATTATCGAAATTCGGTTGCAATACTCGGCTTCGTCCATATAATGTGTTGTAACAAAAACAGTTATGCCATTGGCACTTGCCTCGTAAATCAGTTCCCAAAAAGTGCGCCGCGCAATAGGGTCAACGCCGCCCGTAGGCTCGTCGAGAAACACTATTTTGGGGTTGTGAAAAGTGGCTACCGCAAAAGCCACTTTTTGCTTAATGCCTAATGGTAAAGAACTTACAAGCAGGTTTTGTTCTTTTTGTAATGATAATTCCTGTATCCAATAATCAGCCCGTGAGCGAATATCCTTGCTTTTCATACCATAAATACCGCCGAAAAACCGCATATTTTCAAATGTTGTTAAATCATCGTAAAGCGAAAATTTCTGGCTCATATAGCCAATGTTTTGCTTTATCTTTTGGGCTTCGTGGTAAATATCGAATCCTGCCACTGTTCCTTCGCCCGCCGAAGGCTTCAAAAGACCGCACAGCATACGCATAGCGGTAGTTTTGCCCGCGCCGTTAGCACCAAGAAAACCGAAAATCTCGCCTTTTTTTACGCTGAAAGTGATGTTGTTCACTGCGGTAAAATTGCCGAAAGTTTTTGTTAAATTGGTAGCAGAAATAGTTGAATTATTGGCAGCTACATTCATTTTTTTACAATATTATCAAAAAAAAAGAAAAAAATCCTTACCTTTGTTCTTTCTAAATTAACACAAAGGTAAGATTTTTTATTTAATCAAAAAAATGCAAACATTTCTTCAACGGATAGCACAAAAATATTTTGAAAATTATAATTCTGATATTCAGCGTTTTACATTTGTATTTCCCAATAGAAGGGCAGGGGTGTTTTTTCAAAAATATTTATCGGAACTAACGGATAAACCGATTTTTGCGCCCGTAATTCAAACAATTACTGACTTTTTTCTGTCGGCAAGTCCTTTGATGCTCGCCGACAGGTTGGGCAATCTGTTTTTGTTGTATCAAATTTTCAAACGCCACAGCAAAAATGCCGAATCTTTTGACGATTTTATTTTCTGGGGTGAGGTTATTCTGTCTGATTTTGAGGAAGTTGATAAGTTTTTGGTCAATCCCAAACAACTGTTTACCAATGTGGCTGATTTGAAAGATTTGGACAATTGGTTAGATGCCTTGACGGACGAGCAAAAAGAGGTCATTCAGCGTTTTTGGGCAAATTTTGACCCGATAAAGAGCGAAAAAGGCGAAGAATTTGTTGCAATGTGGAAAATTTTGTTGCCCATTTACGAAGATTTTCGCGCCGAACTGCTGGCTGCTAATTCGGCTACAGAGGCAATGATTCAGCGCGATGTGGTAGAAAGATTGCAAAAAGGAGAAATTGCCGAAATGCTTGATAATCAATATGTTTTTGTGGGTTTCAATGCGCTCACTGCTTGCGAAAAACAAGCGTTTTTGGAATTGAAAAAACGAAATAGAGCCGATTTTTATTTCGATTACGAGGCTGATGAATTGCAAGATGCAGACAATCCGGCATCGCTGTTTTTTCACGAAAACAAACAACTTTTTCCGTCTAAATTCGACATTGGAAATGAGTGTATTGCATTGAATGATAAGGATTTAGAATACATTTCAGTACCATCGTCTGTGGGGCAGGCAAAGCAGATTTATGAAATTTTACAACAACTGACCGCCACCGAAAAATCGCAGGCAGATAGCCTTAAAACTGCTATTGTGCTGCCCGACGAGAATTTGCTGATTCCGCTATTGCACTCTTTCCCGCCCGAAATTCAGCAAATAAACGTTACGATGGGATTTCCGTTGAAGGCTACGCCTGCGTTTGCGCTGTTTGAACACGTTTTTGGCTTGCACAAACGAGCACGAGTGGCAAAAGACGGAAAAACTTCGTTTTATTATAAAGATGTACTTAATATACTGAATCACAGATATATATCCGAAAATCCGGACTGTTTGTTATTGGAAATAAAACAAAAAATCACTGCGGAAAACTTGATTTATATTGATGCGAAATTCTTTGAGAACAACGATTTTTTGGCACAAATATTTCAAAATCAATCGGATACAAAAACTTTTATCGCCTATTTATTGAATATAATTACCAACATTCATAAGGCTTGGAAAACAAACGAAAATGCTGATTTTCAATTGGATAGCGATTTTCTATACCATTATTACCTTGCTTTCAACCGCATTGCTGTAATTCTGAAAAAAAACACCTACAATGTTGATTTTCAGTTAGATACTTTAATCCAAATTATCAAGCAATTTACGCAGGGCATTTCCATTCCCTTCGAGGGTGAACCTTTGGCGGGTTTGCAAGTGATGGGCGTACTCGAAACGCGCTTGTTAGACTTTGAAAATGTGATAGTTAGCTCGTTCAGCGAGGGCATTTTCCCCAAGCGCAATCCACCCGACAGTTTTATTCCGCAAAACCTGCGCAAGGGCTTTGGGCTGCCCACCACCGACCGACAAGATGCGGTAAGTTCCTACAATTTCTACCGACTTATTGCGCGAGCAAAACGTGTGTT
>JAITXR010000094.1 GCA_031284665.1 Paludibacter sp. | reverse complement strand
TGATTAACTTACAAATTAGGTAGCTTTCAAATGTAAAATGTAAAATGTAAAATGACAAGACTACTAATTAAGGCGTGAAAGGACGAAAGCGCGGAAAAAACTACTAATTAGGTAGCTTTCAAATGTAAAATGTAGAATGTAGAATGATAAGACTACTAATTAAGGGGCGAAAGGGAGAAAAAGACTACTAATTAGGTAGCTTTCAAATGTAAAATGTAGAATGTAAAATGTAAAATGACAAGACTACTAATTAAGGCGTGAAAGGATGAAGGCTCGAAAGCGCGAAAAAAACTACTAATTAGGTAACTACTCAAACATTCAAACTATTCAAACATTCAAACCAAATTATCAACAATTAAAAAAGAAGGTGAATCTATTCCAAGAAATATTTGCAGGTTTGCGGCGCAATAAATTACGTACGGCATTGACAGGCTTGTCGGTGTCGTGGGGGATTTTTATCCTTATTGTGCTGCTGGGCGCAGGTAACGGGCTGCAAAACGGCGTGATGTCAAATTTCAGCAACCGCGCCACAAATACCGTTCAACTGTGGGCGGGTAGGACTTCGCTGCCTCACAAAGGGCTGAAAAGCGGGCGGTCGCTCTCGTTTGCCGAAACACAACTTGAGGCGATTAACCATAATCTCGAGGAAACTAACGACCAAACCGGAATTATCAACAAAAATATTATTATCACTTATAAAAACGAATACGGTAATTTTTCGGTAATTGGCGCAAATCCGGTGTATCAAAAAATTTTCAATCTCAAATTTGAGCAGGATGGCGGTCGATTTATCAACGAATTTGATATTAAAAACAGTAATAAAATAATCGTGCTCGACCGCAAAATAGCCACTCTGCTATTCAAAAATCAAAACCCAATAGGACAATATGTGAAGGTGGGAAATGTTATGTTTCAGGTAGTTGGCATTAATTCAAAAAAAGAACGCTGGGGCGATGGCTCGGCATATATTCCTTTTTCGACCGCGCAACGGATATTTAACCCGAGCCGCAAATTTTACAGCATCGCTATGACGATGAACGAACTCAAAACCGAAGCGGCAAACGATGCTTTTAACGACAAAATGCAACAAACAATGGCGCAAAGTTTGCAATTTTCGCCCGACGATTCGCAGGCACTTTGGATACGCAACTCGCAACGCGACTATATCGAAACGATGAAAATTTTCAACGGAATTTCGATGTTTGTTACCATAATAGGGCTTTTTACGCTTATTGCCGGCATTGTTGGAGTAAGCAATATTATGCTCGTAAGCGTCAAAGAACGAACGCGCGAAATCGGCATCCGCAAAGCAATAGGCGCACCACCGCACACAATTTTAATATCAATAGTTGTGGAATCGATAATGATAACCGCAATTTTTGGATATATCGGGATGATTGCCGGCATTGGAATTACCGAAATTGTAAACGCAATGATGGAACGCGGAGCGGCTGCCGGCGGCGATGGAATGTCGGTTTTCAAAAACCCTACCGTGCAACTTTCGTACGTATTTACTGCCACCGCTATACTGATAATCGCAGGCGTAGTAGCAGGTTATCTGCCCGCCCGCCGCGCCGTGAAAGTCAAACCAATAGAGGCAATGAGGGAGGAAAATTAAGAGTGAAAAATGGCGCACGCGACACGGTAAACGGTGCACGAAAAGACTCATAATTTGTAAGTTAATCACTAATCACTGAATGAAATTAACCATTAATCATTAACAATTAACCATTTATATGAGCGTTTCTACATTAATATTCGATTTGGGCGGCGTAATAATCAATCTCGATTTGCCGCTGTGTATCAACAATTTGAAAAAACTTGGGTTTACGGATGTGGAACGGTATTTAAGCAATTACGGTCAGCAGGATTTTTTTCTCGCCTACGAACTTGGGAAAATTGATACTGACACATTTTTGCAACATATTGCCGCCCTCAATCCTCATAAGGTTGAAATTCAAGATATTGCCGACGCTTGGAAATCGTTTTTGCAGGACATTCCGCAAGAGCGGCTCAGTTTGTTGTGGCAACTGCGCGACAAATATCGCCTGCTGCTGCTGAGCAATACCAACGAACTGCATTTTGATGTGTGCGCCCGAAACGAATTTAGAAAAAGCGGACACGAAATTGAAGAATATTTTGAAAAATGTTATGTGTCGAACAAAATGGGAATGGCAAAACCAAATCAGGATGTATTCCGATATATCCTCGCCGATGCGGGTGTAAAAGCGGAGGAATGTCTGTTTCTCGACGACGGACAAAAAAACATTCAAACAGCAGCAGATATGGGTTTTCAAACTTTTTTGGTAGATGGGAATAATCATATTGAGTTTTTGAAAAACTTGATTAAAGAACAAAGACAGATTAATTGAAAATTGAAAAAACTACTAATTAAGTAACTTTTCAAACCATTCAAACTTCTCAAACTATTCAAATAAAATGAACATATTATCCAATCCTCTACATATAACCCAAAAATCGGTGGCAACTCTGGGATTTTTCGACGGCGTTCATCTTGGGCATCGTTTTTTGCTCAACGAATTGAAAAACATTGCTGCCGACCGGCATTTGCCAAGCACAATAATTACTTTTACCGAGCATCCCCGCAAAATTTTACACGCCGATTATCAACCAAAACTACTTTCCACACTTGCCGAAAAAACCGAATTGTTGCAATCCACAGGTATCGACAACTGTATTCTGCTCGATTTCACCAACGAATTATCGCAACTGTCGGCGCGTGAATTTATACAGGATATTTTGTTCAACAAACTAAATATCACCACTTTGCTTGTGGGTTACGACCATCGTTTCGGACACAATCGCAGCGAGACTTTTGACGATTATTGCCGCTATGGAAACCAAATCGGATTAGAAGTTATTAATACCGCAAAATACGAAAACGCGGATTTCACAAATATCAGTTCGTCGGAAATTCGCAAGTCGCTACTCAACGGCGAAACGCAACAGGCAAACGCAATGCTTGGCTACAATTATTCGCTTCAGGGGACAGTAATTCACGGCTTGAAAAACGGGCGCAAACTTGGTTTCCCGACAGCCAACATTGCCGCTGCCCCCGAAAAACTTACCCCGGCAAGCGGAGTATATGCGGCAAAAGTGCAACACGGCGACCGCGTTTTTGAAGGAATGTTAAACATCGGCTACCGACCAACTTTTGGCTCTAAATCAGCACTTTCGGTAGAAGTAAACATTTTTGATTTCTCGGCTGAAATTTACGGCGACAATATAAAAATATGGATATTAGACAAAATTCGCAACGAAACCAAGTTCGACAGCCTACAAATGCTTGCCGCCCAACTCGGCAAAGATGCGCAGCAAATCAGGGAAATGTTCTTAATTAGTGATTAACGATAAGTGATTAGTGAT
>JAITXR010000092.1 GCA_031284665.1 Paludibacter sp. | reverse complement strand
TAGCAGCCGAAATTCGCTTGTGCGACATCACAGGGCGCACCCTCGAAATTCACAACTGCACAGCCGAAAGTTATCAACTCAATCTTGCATCACGCACACAAGGCGTTTATTTCGTTGTGGTAACTTCCAACAACAAAACAAGCGTAACGCGTGTAATCAAAAAATAATTTGAATTAACAGTTCTAACCCTAACAGGGCTTTAAATCCTGTTAGGGTTAATACAAATAAAAGAGGCAATTTCCCGAAATGGAGTTGCCTCTTTTTTTTAGTGGAGAAATTAATGTAAAATGTAAAATGTAAAATGTAAAATGAAGAAATTGAAGAATGTAGGAATGTAGGAATTACGGTAAAATGGTACACGGTAAACGGTGCACGAAAAGACTCCTAATTTGTAAGTGTCTGCTACCTGCTACTCCGTTAGGAGTAATATATTGGTAGAAATAACGCGAACAAAACCGACCTGCGTGCCGTTAGGTACGTGATATATTTTGTTTTTATGGCGTACCCCGACGTGTCGGGGCAGGCTCTACGGCACGCAGATACGCGGAATGATGCCGTTTCTACCAATCTTACATCCCTAACGGGATGAAGACAATAATTAAGGTGCTGCCCCTCTGCTACCGATAGTCCCGCAGGGACTGCACTTTATTAACAGTACGCTTTAGCCTACGGACAAACAGCCAACACAGCGATTAAAAATCGGCGCGAGCGGCTCTTATCATAGTAATCTTAAAAATCTTATTAAAATCATAGTTCAGACAACAAAAAAGGAAAAAACACTTTTTGCACCCGAATACACAAAAAATAACTACACCCTAACTCTCTAACTTTAAAAACTTTATTAACTTTGCATTTCAAACTATTCAAACTACTCAAACCATTCAAACTATTCAAATTGTATGAACTACTCAAACTTTAAAAACTTAATCATTTTATTACTCGTATGTTTATCGTTTTCGCTCGAGGCACAGGCGGTAAATATCTTTAAGAAAAAGGCAAAACCTGCTAAAACCGAAGTTGCCGCGCCGCCCAAACCTGTGCAGAAGGACAGCAAAGCACCGAAACCATACAACGAAGTGATTACACGAAAAGCCAAAACATCAACAGGATTTTTCATAGTTCACAAAGTTGACAATTCGTATTTTTTTGAAATTCCCGACTCGCTCTTGGGGCGCGATTTGCTGGTAGTAAATCGTATTTCGAAATCGGCAGCCGACAGTCGTAAAGGCAGTATGGGTTATGCCGGCGACCAAATTGGCGAAAATGTTATCAGATTTGAAATTGCGCCAAATAACAAAGTTTTTATCAAGCAAATTTCATTTTCCGAACGCTCAACCGATTCCACCGGAATGTATTTTGCCGTACAAAATTCAAACTTGCAGCCAATAGTTGCATCTTTCGACATTAAGGCGTATCGTGTTGATTCTCTGGCGAAAAAGAAACATCCTGTAATTGAAGTTACGGATTTTATCAATAGCGATAACGCAATACTTTATTTTGACGAGTGGGTTAAAAAGAATTTGAATATCGGCAATAATTTTCCTGACCGCTCTTATATCGATACTGTCAGGTCGTTTCCATTAAATATTGAAATAAAAGCGGTAAAAACTTATGCCCGCAAACCGCAAACTCCAAACGACGTATCAACTGTTCCATTAACATACGAACTGAACAGTTCAATCGTTCTGCTGCCCGAAAAGCCAATGAAACCACGTTATTTCGACCCGCGAGTTGGATATTTTGCAACAAGTTATACCGATTTCGACAATAATCCGCAAGGTGTGGAGCGAGTTTCGATGATTACTCGCTGGCGATTAGAGCCAAAAGACGAAGATTTGGAAAAATACAAACGCGGCGAATTGGTTGAGCCGCAAAAACCTATTGTGTTTTATATCGACCCCGCAACGCCCAAAAAATGGATACCTTATTTAATACAAGGTATCAACGATTGGCAAATAGCATTTGAACAAGCCGGATTTAAAAATGCAATAATTGCTCTCGAAGCGCCTGTTGACGACCCAAATTGGAGTATCGACGATGCCCGCCATTCAGCCATTGTGTATAAACCATCGGATGTTGCCAATGCAAGCGGTCCGCATGTTCACGACCCGCGAAGTGGCGAAATTATCGAAACACACATTAATTGGTATCACAATGTGATGAAACTCCTGCACGACTGGTATTTTGTGCAAGCATCGGCAATCGACTCGCGAGCGCGTACTATGCAATTCGACGATGAACTTATGGGGCAATTAATTCGTTTTGTGTCCTCGCACGAAGTTGGGCATACGCTCGGATTACGTCATAATTTTGGCTCGTCGAGTACTGTGCCGGTCGAAAATCTGCGCAATAAAACTTGGGTCGAAACCAACGGACATACACCTTCGATTATGGATTATGCCCGATTCAACTATGTGGCTCAGCCCGAAGACAATATCGGCGAAACAGGAATTTTTCCGCGTATCGGTTTGTACGACAAATGGGCTATCGAATGGGGATATGCCTATCTGCCCGATTTTGAAACCGCAAACGCCGAAATTCCATACCTTAATAAGTGGATAATCGAGAAACTAACTGCCGATAAACGTCATACTTTTGGCACCGAAATAGACCAAAACGACCCGCATAATCAAAACGAAGATTTAGGCGATAATGCTATGCTTGCAAGCACTTACGGCATCAAAAATCTGCAACGAATACTGCCTAATATTTTTGAATGGACAAAGCAAGACAATAAAGATTATTCGTCAACAGGAGAAATGTATTTGCAAATATTGACACAATATAATCGTTATTTAGGGCATGTAACAAAAAACATAGGCGGAATTTACTCTACGCCCAAGCGGGTGGAACAAAACGAGCCGGTGATGGTTTTTGTAGATAGCAAAACTCAAAAAGAGGCTATGCAGTTCCTCGACAAACAATTTTTCACTACTCCACAATGGTTGATTAACGACGAAATATTCAGAAAGTGCGGCATTGATATGCTTGCAAATATTTCGATTATGCAAAATGGCGTGATTAACAGGCTTATTTCGCTCAATACAATTAATAAATTAGTTCAAAACGAAACTCTGAACGGCAATCAGGCATACACGGTTTTGCAACTGTTCGACGATTTGAAAAAAACTGTTTGGTCTGAACTCAAAACTGCCAAAAACATAGATGTTTATCGCCGAAATTTGCAGCGGCTGTATGTAAACTCCTGTATATCAATTGTTGTCCCTCCGGAAACTCCCGCTACGACATCTACGACTGCCACAACCACAGTTCGTCCTGCTGCGCGCCCTTCGGATGCTCCTGCTGTTGTTCGGATGCACTTGGTGTCGTTACGTGCCGATATTGCTCGTGCAGTACCTGCGGCAAACGGACTGTCGAAAGCACATCTGCAAGAATTAATCGTAAAAATTGATGAGGCGTTGGAGGGGAAATAGAAATAGTGATTAACGATTAGTGATAAATGTCTGATTAATGTGCTAATAAACAATGTGCTAATGTGCCAATTAAGAAATTAAGAAATTAAGAAATGTAGAATGTAGAATGTAAAATGTAGGATGAAAAAACTACTAATTAAGTGATTAACGATTAGTGATTAATGATTAACTTACTAATTTGTAAACTATTCACTATTAACTAACAGATGTCCGTTTCTTAATCATAGTAATCTTAAAAATCTTATTAAAATCATAGTTCAGACAACAAAAGAAATTTTTTGAACACGAAGGCGCAAAGAAAAAAACAGAAAAAAAACTTTGAATAACGCCATTTGCTTTGTTATCATAAAATTAATTCTTGTAATTTATAATCTATAATTCGTAATTTTTTATTATTTTTGCATAAATCAGTAAAACAAATTTGTTATGAATACCGCGATAATAATGCTTGCGTCCAATTCCGACCGCGAAAATAATATCATACGCGCACGGGAACGACTTGCCGATTTTTTTGAAATTATCGCCCAAAGCAACGTGCTTGATACCGAGCCTGTGGGTAAAAAATACAAAAATCGATTTCTTAATCAAGCGCTCAAAATTCTCGCAGACGATACTGCAAAAATTGCAACATTGCACTTTAAGCACATCGAAAACGAAATGGGACGCTCGGCGGCAACAAACAAACAAGGTATAGTGCCTATCGACATCGACCTTATTTTCTGGAACGGTGAGCAACGCCGAAACGATTATGACCGATTTGAATTTGTCCGACAATGTGTTGATGAAATTAGTTGAGAGTGGAGAGTTGAAAATGTAAAATGTAAAATTTAGTGATAAATGATTAGTGATTAGTGATGAACATCCTAATTTATAACTTCTGTAACTTCTAACTTCCATCTTCTATTTTCTATCTTCTAACTTCTTATCTTCTATCTTCCGTAACTTCTAACTCTTAAAATAATTATGAAAACTTTTCCTGTATCCGAACTTATTATCAACAGCGATGGAAGTGTATTTCACCTTCACATCCGCCCCGACCAACTTGCCGACCGCGTAGTAATGATGGGCGACCCCGAAAGAGTACCAAAAGTAGCGTCGTTTTTCGATTCGATAGAATTTGACAGTCAAAGTCGCGAATTTCGCACTATTACAGGCTCTTACAAGGGCAAGCGAATTACTGCAATTTCGCACGGCATAGGTTGCGACAATATTGATATTGTGATGAACGAACTTGATACGCTCGCTAATATTGATTTTGAAACACGCACAGTAAAACCCGACTTTCGCCAACTTTCGCTTGTGAGAATAGGGACATCCGGCGGTTTGCAGCCCTTTTGCCCGATAGGAAGTTATGTGATTTCCACTATTTCGATGGGAATGGACGGACTGCTGTATTTTTACAACGACGGAAAAAAAATAATTCTCGACGACTTGGCTGATACATTCGTTAACCATACGAATTGGAATAAAAATTTGGCAAAACCATATTTTGTAGCCTCTGATGCTGAACTTACATCGCGCATTGGAGCGGATATGGTGAGTGGTATAACTATTTCGGCAAGTGGATTTTACGCTCCGCAAGGGCGACAGTTGAGAATGGCAAACAGCAATCCTCGCCAGAACGAACTTATCGAATCGTTTGAGTACAAGGACTTGAAAATCTGCAATTACGAAATGGAAGGCGCCGCACTTGCCGGATTGGCGGGCATTATGGGGCATAAAGCCACTACCGTTTGTATGATTATTGCCGGGCGTTATTCTGGCGAAATGAACACCAACTATAAAGGCTCATTCGACGATCTAATAGTTACGGTACTTGACAGAATTTGAAAACGGAGTTGGTAGTATATAGTATATAGTGAATAGTTAATAGTAAAAGACTACTAATTAGGCAGTTAATCACTCATCACTAATCACTAATCGTTAATTTATTCATTTCTTAATTTGCACATTTGCATATTAGCATATTAGCAAATTGACACATTAGACGTCATCCTCCAATATATAAATAATCAAATCCGGCTTGTCGCATTTCGTTTTTGTCGTAAATGTTGCGCCCGTCGATAATGAGTTTGCCTTTCATACATTTGTTTACCGCCACCCACGAGGGCATTCTGAACTGTTTCCATTCGGTAACGAGCATTAATGCATCAGCATCGGCAACGGCATCGTAAATATCATCGGCATAATAAATATTGTCGGTATTGATGCCCATACGGCTGAGCGAAAGTTTTGTTTCGGGCATTGCCACAGGGTCGAACACTCGAATTTTGCAGTCGGTAGCCAGCAGTTTTTCTATCAACACAAGCGATGCTGCCTCGCGCATATCGTCGGTGTCCGGCTTAAAGGATAATCCCCATAATGCTATAGTTTTGTCCGCTAATTTGCCATCAAAATACTTTGCAAGTTTGTTGAACAGCACTTGTTTTTGCAGTTGATTTACTTCTTCCACCGCTTTAAGCACACGAAGTGAATATCCGTTTTGCTCGGCTGTGTGGACTAATGCTTTTACATCTTTTGGGAAACACGAGCCGCCGTATCCGCATCCCGGATATAGAAATTTACTTCCTATTCGTTGGTCGCTGCCGATACCTTTTCGCACCATATTGACATCTGCACCTACGAGTTCGCAGAGGTTGGCAATGTCGTTCATAAAACTGATACGTGTGGCAAGCATAGCATTAGCGGCGTATTTGGTCATTTCGGCTGATGGAATGTCCATAAAAATTACTCTGAAATTGTTGAGTAAAAATGGACGATAAAGTTTTGTCATCAGTTCTTTTGCGTATTCGTTTTCCACACCAATCACTACTCTGTCGGGGCTCATAAAATCGCTTACGGCGTTTCCTTCTTTTAGAAATTCAGGATTTGATGCCACGCCAAATTCAATTTTTACGCCACGTTTATCCAATTCGGCTTGAATAGCGTTGCGCACTTTGTTGGCAGTACCAACCGGCACTGTACTTTTTGTAACAAGCAATATTGGTTTTGAAATATTTTGTCCAACTTGCCGCGCAACCTCGAGTACATAGCGGAGGTCGGCACTGCCATCGTCGCCCGGAGGTGTGCCGACAGCACTAAATACCACTTCCACATTATCCAGCACATCGGTCAGCGAAGTTGTAAAATGCAGGCGTTCGGCTTTTACGTTTTGCAACACCATATCTTCGAGTCCGGGCTCGTAAATTGGGATAATTCCGTTATTGAGATTGTCGATTTTCTTTTTGTCAATATCCACACAAGTAACGTCCACGCCCATTTCGGCAAAACAAGTGCCGGTTACAAGTCCTACATATCCTGTTCCAATAATTGCAATTTTCATATTTTTGTTGATTATAGATAAGTCTATTAATATGCTTTATTAAATCTGTAAGTGATAAAAGTTAACACATCATAACCCTAACAGAGTTTGCCATCTCGCTTTAACCCTGTTAGGGTTTTAAATTTGTAAATATTTCAAAATTAATTTATTCTAACCCTAACAGGGTTTTAAACCTTGTTAGGGTTGATTTTAGTGTCAGTTAATCGACTGAATGATAAATAATTCTATTCTGGATTGCTTCCCCGACACGTCGGGGTAAACTTTCCCTACCATTGACGTATTTTTGTAATTCGTTGTAAATCAGCAACAACGTATTGCGGTTTTCAATCCCGTAGTGGATTGTCGCGTAGTTTATCCCGACGTGTCGGGAGTAGAAATAACGGACAACACATATTCCCAGCATTCTGTAGGAATGTTTCCATCGCAAAGGTCGCATTCCCCGACAAGTCCACGATAAATCGGGAGACCTCGGGGCAGGCTCTACGGAGTTGTCCGAATTGAAGATTTTTGTTTCAACCTAATTTTCACCTAATTTTCTTCACAAAACAACCTCAGTAGCCGATAGATGTTTTACCTTAACCTCATTACCTCATTTGCAATATTCTTTAAGGTCGCATTCCTACGGAATGCAGGACAGAGGTGGGTGGTGCATTTTCTACCGAGCGATACATTCCTACGGAATGTTAAATATTGTATTTTTTTATCGCTTAATCAATTCTAAACGAATTTATTAAAATCCAAAAGTATCGGCTACTGCTTTGCACACAACTTTTCCGTTCACTATATTTAATCCTTTGTGCAGGTCGTCGTATAATTCGCAAGCGCGTTCCCAACCGAGATTTGCGAGTTTTACGGCGTATGGCAGTGTGGCATTTGTCAGTGCCAAAGTAGATGTGTAAGGCACTGCTCCCGGAATGTTTGCCACGCAGTAATGAATTACTCCATCCACTTCGTAAATTGGGTTAGCGTGTGTTGTGGGATGCGAAGTTTCAAAGCATCCGCCTTGGTCGATTGCTACATCAACGAGTACTGAACCGGGTTTAAGCAATTTTAGCATATCTCGTGTGATAAGATGCGGTGCTTTTGCTCCCGGAATAAGTACTGCGCCAATTACCAAATCGGTAGTTGGCAGTAATTCGCTAATGTTGTATTGGCTCGACACCAAAGTATCGACATTTGCCGGCATAATTTCGCTCAAATAGCGCAAGCGTGGCAACGAAATATCAGCGATTGTAACGTGTGCACCAAGTCCGGCAGCCATTACCGCAGCGTGAGTTCCTACAATTCCACCGCCGAGCACAAGCACGTTTGCAGGTTTAACACCCGGCACTCCGCCAAGCAAAATTCCTTTTCCGCCTTGTGGTTTTTCGAGATATTTTGCGCCTTGCTGTATTGACATTCGCCCTGCAACTTCGCTCATTGGCACAAGTAGCGGCAGAGTGTGAGAGTATTCCACAGTTTCGTATGCGAGGCAAACGGCATCTGTTTTAATCATTGCGCGTGTCAGTTTTTCGTCGGCGGCAAAGTGGAAGTATGTGAAAAGCAATTGATTAGGACGAATAAGCGAGTATTCTTGTTCGATAGGCTCTTTGACTTTGATTATCATTTCGGCAATGTCGAAAACTTCTTTTGCGGTGTTAAGGATTTTTGCACCTGCCGCAATGTATTTGTCGTTAGGAAAGCCGCTGTTTGCTCCGGCGTTATTTTCGATGTAAACAATATGTCCGTTGGCTGTTAGAATTTGTGTGCCTGCGGGCGTTAATGCAACGCGATTTTCGTTGTTTTTAATTTCTTTTGGAACTCCGATTATCATATAAATAAATGTGTATTAATTGATTAAAATATTTATGAATTATTTTTTTAGAGTTACAAAGTTATAATATTTTTTTTATTATTTGAAATGATTGAGAAATGTTTTTATATAATGA
>JAITXR010000076.1 GCA_031284665.1 Paludibacter sp. | reverse complement strand
CCAACTATTACTAATCCAATCAGTATGAAGATTGCATAGATTGCATAAAGCATCATATCGGCAAAGTGCGCCCAAAAGCCGATGTTTTGTGTGCCGCCGTATCCGAGAATTGTAATTTTGTCGCCACTGCCAAGCAGCCATCCTGTTACAAAAATTGTTATAAATACAATGATTGGTATTAATATCTTGATTGCCGCTTTGTGGTTGGCAAGCATAGTTTTGACCATTGACAGCAGCGTAAATACAACTGTGATGCCTATCGCAAACGCCAACAGCGCATAAATCCAAATAAGCAGCGGGTCGGCAATAAGCGACTCGTCAGTGCCAGCTACGTAAATCAAGGCTATCAGCAGTAAAGATATTGTGCCGAAAATGATAATTATTAGTATTGAGAGTTTTTTTGACATTTTAGTAGTTTGAATGTTTGAACAGTTTGAGTAGTTTCCTAATTAGTAGTTTTTTTCGCGCTTTCGCGTCTTATTCCTTTCGTGCTTTAATTAGAAGTTACGGAAGTTAAAGAAGTTAGAGAAGTTACCTAATTAGTAGTATTGCCATTTTACATTTTACATTAATTCCTTCATTCCTAAATTTCTTAATTTCTTAATTAGCACATTAGCACATTAGCACATTAATCACTGTCTTTGTTCTTTGTTTTTACTCACAATAATATCAAGCAGCGCAATCGACCCATCTTCCATATCGTTGGTCAGGTTTTCGATAAGGGTGAGGATGTAGTTAAAGAATACTTGCAGTATCATTGCCACAATAAGCCCGAAAACGGTGGTGAGCAGTGCCACTTTCATTCCGCCTGCCACGATGCTTGCCGAGATGTCGCCTACTTGCTGGATGTTGTCGAACGCCTGAATCATTCCCACCACAGTGCCCAGAAAACCGAGACTTGGCGCAAGGGAGATAAAGAGTGAAATCCACGTCAGCCCTTTTTCGAGCAGCCCGAGTTGCACGCTGCCCGACGAGGCTATAGATTTTTCAACAATCTCGATGCCCTGACCGTAGCGCAACAGCCCCTGATAAAAAATGGATGCCACCGCTCCACGAGTGTTACGGCAAACTTCCATTGCCGCCGACACTCCGCCTGCCTCCCAAGCGCGGTCGATTGACGCCAGCAGTTTCTTGATGTTGACAGACGAGAGCGACAGATAAATAATCCTTTCGATGCACAACGACAGCCCAAGCACCAGACACAACGCAATAGGCGCCATCCAAACTGCGCCGCCTTCGATGAATTTCGTTTTGAGGATTTGATGAACGCCCCCATCCATAAGGCTGATTAAAAGTAGATTCATAAGTTAGTTTGAGTAGTTTGAATGTTTGAATAGTTTCCTAATTAGTAGTTTTTTTCGCGCTTTCGTGCCTTCATCCTTTCGTGCATTTTATAGTTTGAATAGTTGCCTAATTAGTAGTTTCTTCATTTTGCATTTTACTCCCGAAAGCTATCGGGAACATTTTACATTAGAAAGTTACCTAATTTGTAAGTTAATCACTAATCACTAATCGTTAATCATTGCATTTCAGCCACTTATCCAGCCATTTGAAATACGTACGTTGCCACAGAATGCCATTTTGCGGGCGGAGTACCCAGTGGTTTTCGTCGGGGAAAATCAATAATTCGGCAGGTACGCCACGCAATTTTGCGGCGTTAAAAGCCGCCATTCCCTGCGATGCCAAAATGCGATAATCCTTTTCGCCGTGAATTACCAAAATTGGAGTATCCCATTTATCCACAAACAAATGCGGTGAATTGGCATACGAACGTTGAGCCACAGCATTATTTTTATCCCAAAAAGCACCGCCCAAATCCCAATTTACAAACCACATTTCCTCCGTTTCGAGATATTGTTGCTCGAAGTTAAACATCCCATCGTGGGCAATAAATGCTTTGAAACGTTTGTTGTGATGCCCCGCAAGCCAATAAACCGAAAACCCGCCATAACTTGCTCCCACACAGCCCAAACGCTCGGCATCAACATAACTTTCTTTACTAATATCGTCGATTGCCGACAGATAATCCTTCATATTTTGTCCGCCATAGTCGCCGCTGATTTGCTCGAGCCATTCCTGCCCGAAACCGTACAATCCGCGACGGTTTGGCGCAATAATTATATAATCGTTGGCAGCCATAATCTGCAAATTCCATCTATACGACCAAAACTGACTTACCGGAGTTTGCGGACCGCCTTCGCAGAAAAGCAAAGTCGGATATTTTTTCGACGGGTCGAAATCGGGCGGATAAATTACCCACGAAAGCATATCTTTATTATCGGTAGTTTTTGTCCAACGCTCCTCAACTTTACCCATTTTCAGGCGGTCGAGAATTTCCTTGTTTTCAAACGAAATTTGTGTTTGCTCGCCCGAATTTACGTCAATGGAATAAATGTCGTTTGGCGCACTCATCGAATGACGAACGCCGATTAGTTTGTCGCCTGCCAATGCGATAGATTCGTAATCGTGCTGTCCTGACGTGATTTGTGCAATATCATATTTTTCTTCAGAAGAAACAATATTTTCATTTTTGTCAATATTAGTTAATACCGAAAATCTGTCAAGGTCAACAGCATAAATTTGAGTTTTGCCATGCCAAACGCTTGTAAAAAAGATATTTGCACTGTCATTTCTGAATTGACCTGAAATTCCTTTACAAATTTGAGTATTATAGATTTCACGGGAACGATGCAAAGAGCCGCCCCAAACAAAACTTTCGACGCTTTGGTCAAACGCATTTGTAATATCGTGTTTTTCGCCTGTTTGCAAATCTAAAATAATTAAGCGATTTTTATCCGATTCACAACCGTCGCGCTCCATACTCAAAAAAGCAAGTTCTGTTCCGTCAGGCGAAAAAGCAGGATTAATATCGTAGCCCATCATTCCTTCGGTCAGATTTTTTGTGGTTTTTTCGGCAATATTATATAAATAAATATCCGAATTTGTGGAAATTGCATATTCCAAACCTGTTTTTTTGCGGCAGGTGTAGGCAATAGTTTTGCTGTCGGGCGACCACGCGAGTTGTTCCATTCCGCCAAAAGGTTTCATCGGACTTTCGTAAGGCTCGCCATCGAGAATATCTACAATGTTTGAAATCTTTTTGCCGTCGAAATCAGCCACAAAAGGATGCGGAATACTTTCCACCCACTCATCCCAATGTTTGTACATTAAATCGTCAACAATGCGCCCCGATGCTTTTGGCAAATCTTTGTAAATATCTTCTGTTCGCTCGCCATATTTCACGTCTGCAACAAACAGAATTTTCTTATTATCAGGCGAATACGCAAAATCCGAAACGCCGCCTTCGTAATCGCTAATTTGAGTTTTGTTACTTCCGTCCGGACTCATTTCCCAGATTTGCGGACTTCCGCTTTCGGAGGATAGAAACGCAATTTTTGAGTCGTTTTTCACCCATTTTGCGCTGTATTCGCTTTTTGCCGTTTTTGAAATTTGTTGATTTTGGCTACCATCGGCGTTCATTACAAAAATTTCGCGATTCGAGGCATTTTCGGCAACGCTAAAATACGTAACGCCGTACACAATTCGACTTCCGTCAGCCGACACTTGCAAGTCGCCAAGCCTGCCGAAAGCCCAGAGCACTTCGGGAGTCATTCGTCCGTCGTGGATTTCGGGAACTGATTTCCCGATAATTGTATCGTTGTTCGATTTATCGCTGCAAGCAACTGTTGAAATAGCGATTGCCATAATTGAAAGTTTTATTATTGATTTCATTTTTGGATAATTGATTAAAATTATTTTATCGCTACAAAGATACAATTTTTCTTTTTTTATTGCCATATTTTGTCTGAACTTTGATTTGTTTGATTTTATTGATGAAGTATGATAAGATGC
>JAITXR010000008.1 GCA_031284665.1 Paludibacter sp. | reverse complement strand
TTTTACGCGCAAATCCCACACAGGCACTGCATCATAGTGCGGCTTTTAATCAAAATTATAATCCTCATTACAGAGTCGTCGAATAATCAGATGTTCCGGAGTTTGAATATTGAATATTGAGTATTTAGTATCAAGTATTGAGTATCAAGAATTAAGTATCAAGTATTGAGTATTGAGTATTGAGTATCAAGCATTAAGTACTGAGTATTTAGTATCAAGTATCAAGTGTTGAGTATCAAGTATTAAGTACAAGGCACCGTAATTCCTAATTTTTACATTCCTACATTTCTTAATTTCTCAATTTTACATTTTACATTCTACATTTTACATTATTCTACATTCTACATTACTTTCACGCTTGGATATTCAATTCGTGTGTGATAAATGCTTTTGAGTTTATCCTTAAATACTTGTTTTACTAATTCCACATCCCGAAAATTTATCGGTGCGTTCCGAAATTGCCCATCGGCGATTTGCATTTCGACCATTTCTTCAACGTGATTGTTTATAGATTCGGCAGTAAATTTTGTGAGCGCGCGCATTCGGGCTTCGACGGCATCAGCCATCATTAAAATTGCAGTTTCCTTACTGTTAGGCAGCGGACCGGGGTATGAAAACAAAGCATCGTCAGGTTTCACGCCCGGATTAGCATTGATAAACGAATTGTAAAAAAATTTTGTTTTATTATTACCGTGATGTGTGGCAATAAAATTTATGATTTGTTCCGGCAAATGATAGTGGCGCGCAATCCGCACTCCATCGGCAACGTGGCAAATAATGCGCTGAGCAGCCTCTACCGAATCAAGTTCCATTAACGGATTTGTGCCGCCCATCTGATTTTCAATAAAAAATTCGGGATTATTAAGTTTCCCAATATCGTGATACAACGCGCCGGTACGCACCAGCAGCGAGTTTGCGCCAATTTTACGCGCCGCCTCTGCCGCCAAATTCGACACTTGCAACGAATGTTGAAACGAGCCCGGAGCCTTTTCCGAAAATGCAAGCAGCGGGTCTTGATTCACATTTGTCAACTCCACAAGTGTTATTGCCGAAACCAAACCAAACAGTTTTTCAAAAACATAAATCAAATTAGAGGCAAGCAACAGGAAAACCGAACTTAAAGCAAAATATAAAATGCTTTGATAATCAAGGTTTTCGATGCTTTTTTCTACTATTAATTCGCTTGCCAAAAACATCAATAAGCAGGTGATAAAAACATATAAAGCCGTCTGTATTAACTGCGAGCGTTGCGTAAGGTCTTTCAAACTCGACACGGCTGTCATCCCTGCAGTTATCTGAATTACAACAAATTGGAACTGATTATCGGTCATAAACGAAACCATCATTACAGTGCAAATATGAGCAAAAAGGGCAGTGCGCGAATCGTAAAAAACACGAATTATAACCGGCAACAATGTAAATGGAACGATAAAATAATGCAGTAGCGACAGCCGAGTTACAATTGCAGTCATTGCCACTATTAATAAAATCTGTAAAAACAGGAAAAACAGATGCCGAAAGGAGTTGAACAATTCGGTGCGAAAAAGATTAAGATACAGAAAAAACAGTAGCACAATAATCGCAATTATTATTATTTCGCCGGTCAAAGTCCAAGCCAACTGAGTAGCCGAATAGTTGTATCGGTCGGACTCGCGTTTCAACGAATTGAGAATATTGTATAGTTCGGGAGTTAAAATTTCGCCTCTCTCAATTATTTTTTCGCCTCGCTGCACTAAACCCGATGTCTCGGAATAATTTTTTAGCAATTCGTGTTTGGCATCTCCGGAGGCAATGCTGTCGTAAGTAAGATTTTCGCCTATATATAAATGAAAATCAGCATTATCCAAATACGATGGAGCGTCTTTTAGCACCTGAGTATAGGCAGTTCCGGGGGTATAAATATCGGTCAGCGAATAACTTTCGACGTTACGATTAGGGGAAATAATATTTATTTTTGTGATGTTTTGATTTTTCAAACTGTCGAACAAAACAGCCGAAATAATACCACGCGAATAAATTTTATTGAAACTTTGCCGCAAGAAAAACGACAAATGCTTATTTGCAGATAAATATTCCTCCAACGACAAAAAATAAGCGGCTTGTTTTGCACTGTCGATTTCAAAATATGGCGCATAATTGCGCAACAAAGTGCTTTGCTCGCGGTCGATTGTAGTTTGACTTTTGTAAATCTCAAAATCGAATGGAGCAGTCAGCAGACCATGCGCCCAAGGGCGATTGAGTTCATATTGATAATTAAATTCACCTTCGCGGGGCAGCAAAAGCACTATAATAGCCACTACCGCAACATAAAACAAGGAGCGGGTAAAAACCGGCAAATGCTTTTTAAAAGTTTTAAAGTTCATAGAGTATGGCAGTTTATAAAGTTCGTAAAAAGTAAAATAAAGTTGGTGGTTGTGGTTGTTGAGCCTGTCGCGGCGAGCCACAATCGAAAATTTTAGCAAAGATAAACATTGTTTTACTTTTATTGATTTTATTTGCATTAAACTTTATCGGGGGGTGAAATTTTTGGGGGAGTTTTGATAGATTTTTTGTTACCTAAACCTCATTACCTTATTTTCTGCTCGCGCCGATTTTTTAATTGTTTGTGTGCCATT
>JAITXR010000394.1 GCA_031284665.1 Paludibacter sp. | reverse complement strand
ATATATTCATCAAAGACGCTCATAATAATGGTTAATGGTTAATGATTAATGGTTAATTTGGCGGTTTTTATTGAGGTTGTTATTAATTTAATGATTTCAATAATCAAATTTTTCTGGATTGCTGCCACGATACATCCACGATAAATCGGGACACGTCGGGAAATACATAGAATGACGTATTTTTGTTATTCGCTAAAAATCAATGTATTGTATTTTGTCGTATCTTCTTGTCTTATTGCCTTTCTGTTCAAAAAATTTTTTTTTCTTTTTTTCTTTGTATGAATTTCCCGATAGCTATCAGGATTTCAGGATTAAAAGATTTTCAGGGCAAGATGCTGGCAACACATCTACAGCCCGTCATTGCGAAAACCTTATTTTTACCTAATTTTCTTTACAGAACAAGCTCAGTAGCCGATAAATTTCCCAAACATAAACCTCATTACCTTATTTTCAACATTATTTAAGGTGCAACCCGCTACGGGGTTGTGGAGTGAGTGGGGCACTTTTACCCCGAGTTACACTCGGGGTTTCCCGATAGCTATCGGGACAGGCAACTCCTACGGAGTTATCGGGTGGCAGACGTTCATCACTCATCATTAATCGTTCATCACTGTTCTTTGTGTCTTCGTGTTCAAAAAATGTCTTTTTCTTGCTCTGATTGCTTTGAGAAATACCCTCGCTAATCGCTTGCCACTTGGTTTACCAAGAATGACGGACTCTTTATCTTGCCAATCTTCTAAATCTTATTAAAATCAAGGTTCAAGGCAAAATAACCATTAATCATTAACCATTAATAAATAATTATTTTTTTTTCCTTTGGTAACAAGCAAATACTTATTGTTCAGCAATTTGTCACTTGTAATTATAGTGTCAAAATCTGCAAGTTTTTCTTTGTTGATGCTTGCGCCGCCTGATTGTACAAGTTTTCGCATTTCGCCTTTTGATGGGAAAACTGCTGCTTTGTCAACAAGTAAATCTATTGCTTTTATTCCGCTTTCGAGGTCGGAGCGAGCAATACTAAATTTTTCTACTCCTTCGAAAACACTTAAAAAAGTGTCCTCATCTAATTTTTTCAGCGTTTCGGCAGTGGCATTTCCAAATAGAATTGACGATGCCTCAACTGCTGCCTCGTAATCGGCTTGCGAGTGTACAAGTGTGGTAATTTCCTGAGCGAGACGCTTTTGCAGTATTCGCAAATGTGGCGCAGCGGCGTGTTCGGTTATTAAACTGTCGATTTCCGCTTTGCCGATTGATGTAAAAATTTTAATGTATTTTTCGGCATCAGCATCGCTTACATTGAGCCAAAACTGATAGAATTTATAAGGCGTTGTATATCGGCGGTCGAGCCAGACGTTACCACTTTCGGTTTTGCCGAATTTTCCGCCATCCGCCTTTGTAATTAGCGGACAAGTAAGTGCAAATGCCTCAGCACCAAGTTTTTTGCGAATAAGGTCGGTGCCGGTAGTGATATTTCCCCATTGGTCGGAGCCGCCCATTTGCAATTTGCAGTTTTTGTTTTCAAAAAGCCACATAAAGTCGTATCCCTGAAGTAGTTGATACGAAAATTCGGTAAACGACATTCCTTCGCTCGATTCGCTTGACAGGCGTTTTTTGACCGAATCTTTAGCCATCATATAATTTACGGTAATATATTTGCCAATATCGCGGATAAAATGCAGAAATCCGTAATCTTTCATCCAATCGTAGTTGTTCACTAATTCGGCGGCGTTTGGGGCGTTGCTTTCAAAATCGAGAAAGCGGGCAAGTTGCGCTTTAATGCTTTCCTGATTATGCCGTAAAGTAGTTTCGTCGAGCAAGTTACGTTCTGCCGATTTGAGCGAAGGGTCGCCAATCATACCTGTTGCGCCGCCCACAAGAGCAATCGGTTTGTGTCCTGCGCGCTGAAAATGGCGCAACATCATAATGCTTACCAAATGCCCTATGTGTAAGGAATCGGCAGTAGGGTCTATGCCAACGTATGCTGTGGTGATTTCGCGTTGTAATAATTCTTCGGTGCCGGGCATAATGCTGTGAATCATCCCGCGCCATTGGAGTTCTTGTACAAAGTTCATTATTAATAGTGATTTTTTGCGTTAAAAATATTATTTCACAAAATTACTGTTTTTCTTCGAGATTTCAAAAAAAACTTTCGTGTAAAGGATTTAAGTAATGTAAAATTTAGAATGTAAAATGTAAAATGGGGTAAAATGCAAGTTTACATCTATTTATAAAGTATTTAATATTACATTTATTTTATTATAATACTTACTTTCGTACAATTTGAAAATTATTTTATATTTTTGCGTTTTGATAATAATAATTCAAGAATTAAAACCACAAACCACACAGACCACACAAACAAAATAAAAAACAATGTTCGTGATGTTCGTGGCGTTCGTGGTAAAAAAATAACAGATATGACTGACAACAAAAACAATTCTATGGCAAATTATCCTGCCGATTTTATTTCCGAAGGCGTTGACCAAACTCGCGGATGGTTTTTTACTTTGCACGCCATTAGCACAATGGTAAAAGGCAGCGTGGCGTTTAAAAACGTGATTTCCAACGGTTTAGTTCTGGATAAAAACGGCAACAAAATGAGCAAACGGCTTGGAAACACAGTTGACCCTTTTGCCGCTATCGACAAACACGGCTCCGACGCTCTGCGATGGTATATGATGAGCAATGCCTCGCCTTGGGATAACTTAAAGTTCGACATCGAAGGTGTGGAGGAAGTGCGCCGCAAATTTTTTGGTACGCTTTACAATACTTATTCGTTTTTTGCGCTTTATGCAAATGTAGATGGTTTTACGCCTGCCGAAAAAAAAATTCCGGTAAGCCAACGCCCTGAAATCGACCGCTGGATTATTTCGCTCCTAAACTCTCTGATTAAGGATGTTACCGAACATTACAACGACTACGAGCCAACTCGCGCTGCGCGTGCAATTCAGGATTTTGTGGGCGAAAATTTAAGTAATTGGTATGTGCGCCTTAACCGAAAACGTTTTTGGGGTGGCGAGTATAATGCGGACAAAATTGCTGCTTATCAGACACTTTACACTTGTCTTACTACTGTTGCCAAACTGATGGCTCCGATTGCACCATTTTATGCCGACCAACTTTGGCACGATTTGACAGGCGAATAATTAATCGTAAAAACCAATATTTTTGATGCTTTCGGCTGCTCGCATAAAATTTATTCGCTCACTGCAATTAAAAAAATTCCGCGATTCGAACGGAATGTTTATTGCCGAAGGTACGAAACTTATTGCCGATTTACTCGGTAATTTTGAGCCTTATTGCATTTATGCTACCGCCGAATGTTTTGAAAAAATCAATTTTAATGCTGATATTGAAATAGTTAGCAATGCCGAATTACAACGTATATCAAATCTGAAAAATCCGCAAGGCATAGTAGCGGTTTTCAAAATTCCACAATATAATTTTACGCAAAGCGAAATTTCCAACTCCCTTTCGCTGGCATTAGACGATATTCAAGACCCGGGAAATCTGGGTACGATAGTCCGCACTGCCGATTGGTTTGGCATCCGCAATATTTTTTGTTCGCCTCATTCGGCTGATATTTGGAACACAAAATCCGTACAGGCTACGATGGGAGCATTGGCGCGAGTGAAAGTTTATTATGTCGATTTGCGGGAATTTTTATCGGAAATTGGGAATAACACAGCGATTTATGGTACATTTTTGCACGGCGAAAATATTTTTACCGAAAAACTATCCACAACAGGCATAATCGTAATTGGCAACGAAGGCAATGGCATTTCGCCCGAAATCGAAACCTTGGTAAGCCGGCGACTCACAATTCCAAATTTCCCGCTCGACAGCAGCAGTTCCGAATCGCTAAATGCTGCTGTGGCTGCGGCTATTGTGTGTGCGGAGTTTCGGAGAGAAAGATAATTACGCTCATTTGTCTGAAATTTGATTTTTTTTGATTTTGGGGATTACTATGATTAAGAAACGGATTAAACTTGTGCGCCCGTTCTTCATTAACCATTTATCATTAACAATTAACCATTATCTTCCAACCTCATTTTCTTTACAGAACAAGCTCAATAGCCGATAGATTTCCCGGACATAAAACCTCATTACCTTATTTTCAACATTATTTAAGGTGCAACCCGCTACGGGGTTGTAGCGGTATTTTGCTTTTACCCCGAGTTACACTCGGGGTTATGCAAAGGCAACTCCTACGGAGTTATCGAGTGGCAGACGTTCGGCACTCATCGTTAATCGTTCATCACTGCTTTTGTTTTCCCACCTCTCCCCCCGCCCCCGATACATCCACGATAAATCGGGAGACCTCGGGGCAGGCTCTCCGAAGGAGGGGGATATCCCGCGTAATAAGGGGTGGTTTGGTTGGGTTGTCGTAGAGACGCGGCATACCACGTCTCTACAATAAGACCGTCTAATAAGGGGGTAGGGGTTGCTGTTGCCCGCTCTTAATTGGCACAATAGCACATTAGCATATTGGCATATTGGTACATTAGCACATTGTCTCTATTTTTCTTCAAAAAACTTCAAAATATCCCGCATTAGTCGGTTGCGGCTACGGTCGGATTTTATGACTTCAAATGGAATTGCCAAAGCGCATACTTTGTGCTGTCCGGCGTAGATTATTCCGGCACTTAATCCGGTATCGGCATAATAGCAAAAACTTTGGGCATTAAGTCCGATTGCTGTTATTGCATCGCTTGTGGCTGCGTGATAATTTTCGCTGTTTGCGTGGTTGTAATAATTTATTTCGTGTTCGTCGAATGGATTTTTAATTTTTAATTCGGCATTATAATTTCCTTTTTCGGTAAGAATGGAATAATGTAAAACGTTCTGCATAAAACGTTTATCAACAGGCTTAACATAGTTTTCGATATAGAAATCGGATGCAATATGCGCTCCACTGACAAAGATATTACCACCCGAATTGCAATAATCAGTCAGCACACGTTGCAGGGCTAAGGGAAAAGTTTGAAACTCGTTGGAATACTTGCCGTTGCCGTTTTGACTTTTTTTCTGTATGCCGAGAATTAAATCCACCGAATGGAAATTTTTCAGGTCGATGTCGCCATTAAGCACTGCCGCTTTGCTGCACGACACAAACGACACGCCCGCAGCCCTGATTGCTTTGCCGTGAACAAAAGGATAATCGAAGGTATTACCTGCAATTATGCTGTTTTCGTTATCGGTCAGGCTGCCGCCATAGCCCGGGTCGCGGTCGGATTTGAAAGGAGTGTGAATTTCAAATTCATATTGCGTGCCTATAAATCCGGTTTCGTATCGATAGGCAACTCCGGCATCTTTCCGGCTGTTGAATCCGGCAGCCGAATCGGTAAAAATTGTACTTGCCGGTGCGGATAATTTATCAAAAGCATTGACAATCAGCACTTCGGGACGAGCATTATCGGCGCGGTAAATGCTTAGCACTTCTGACGGAAAACTTTCGCCTCCGGCATTGACGGCTGTAATGCGAAAACTGTAAATTTTGTCGTCGTCAATATCTAATGTAATGAGGCTGTCGGCAGTAAATTGTCCATTGTCGAAATCCGCATTGTCGATACGGCTGTAAACCACATAACCGGTCGGCGCGGCAGTTGTTTCGAGCGAGTCGGGAGTGGGATGCCAGCGCAGTTCCACCTTGCGCCGGTCGGTAAAGCGAGCCGAAAAAGCATTAACAGGCAGTGGCTGAACTACATAATCGAAATTATTATTATCAGCAATAAATTTCAAAATTCCTTTGTAAACAGCGCGGCTGACATCAAAGCGGAACCGAGGGTCAAGTCCGTAACGCATATCGGCAAAATTCTGATGAGCAAGCAGTTCGAGCAGCATCGCCGGAATTTCGGGGGCGCGTGTTTCGTAATACGATTTATCCCACAAGCCGCGTCGAGTCCACGCGGGATTGTATTTTCGGCGCAGGTCGTCAACAATTTGTGATTGAACAATATCGGCAAGGTCGTGCGACGCCATTCGCTGCGAGCCGTTAGCGAAAGTATTTCGATTGTTGCTTACTGTGGTGCAAATTGCCAGCGTGCCGACAATCGAATCGCTATACGTGGTGCCTGCATCGGTATGAAAAGCGAGCGACAAATCGAGCGGCACGTTTAATCCCGCACTGTCGCGCAACGCCGCCGAGCCACCGGCAAGATAATTTACCCAATTGGCGCGCGATGTATAATCGTCGATATAATCGTTTTCGCCTTGCGTGCGGCTGTAAACTTTTTCGGGCATTCCCGCCCATTGCAGCCAATAGCGCGCTCCTTCGGCAAAACGCGGAAAGCCGCTAATACGTGGCTGCTCGTCAGATAACGAAATGTCGGTTGGGTTTTTATAATATCGATTTCGGGCAATATTCCCCATTCCGCCGCCAAGTTTTATGCCATCGGCAGTAACTGTTTTTCCGGCTGAGGCACTGTAATTGCTCAATTCAATTCTGCAAGGCTCGTGTTTCCCTTTTTCGAAACGGAAAGTGCCAAGATACAGCCATGTAGAGCCGCTCATTGTTTGGTTTACGCAAAATTCCGTTTTCCCACCGCTGTGAAAAACTGTATAAAGCGCATCGCTACTGCTGTTTGCCAATGTTTTATAGGAAATATAGAGCGCATAATCGCCTGTTTCGGGGAAGTTTGGTGTCCAAGTGGCGCTGCTTTCGTCCTGACGGTTGTTCACTGTATTGCACTCGGCGTAACTGCCCATTACGAAAGGGTTTTCGCCTTGCGTATAAAATTCTTTCGGGTTGGCAAATCCGGGTTTATTGCTTTTCCAACGCTGTTTGCCTTTGCGTTCAGCATAATCGCTGCGTTTATCGTCGTTATCCACAATAATTTCCTGAGTGCGGAAATCCCTTTCGCGAGGGATAAAAACGTACGCGCCGGCATTTTCGAGCATCGGCGTTAGATATGGCAACACAAAAGTTTGTGTAAACATATCTTCCACAGTTTGAAAAAGTGGCGCGCGCTGCCATGTCCATTGATTTTCGTTGCGGTTGAAGTATCGCCCGTGACTTTGCCAAAGAGCAATATGGCGGTTTTGCAAGCCCGAATTTATTGTAAATGATTTCGAGAGATTGCGGGCTACAGGCGGCAGTTTCGACGAATTGGAGAAAATACGATTGCGAGCAGGCGATTTTTTGCGATAGAAATTTGGCACAAGTTCGTCGATTGACTTATTGTTCGAGATGCAAATCACCGAATAATTTGGATATTTGGATGCCAGAATGGAAGATATTGCCGCTTTTATTTTCGTGATATTTTCGGGACGGAATGGATATTGCGACAAAATTTCGTTTGCCGTTACGGTTACTGTTTTTTGCTGCGCATCGGCATCAATTTTCAGCACGCTCACATTAGCAAGCGTGGCATAAGGGCGCATAATTGAGTTGATTGTATCGGCAATTTGCTTGTTCGGAGACGCTGCCGGCAACACCCCTACTGCCATTACTGAAATTAATATTATTGATAAAAGATGCTTCATTTGTATAGTTGGAATATAGAAGATAGAAGTTTGAGTAGTTTTTCTTGTCTGAACTCCCGCATTGGCGGGACAAGTAATGATTTTAATAAGATTTTTAAGATTACTATGATTAAGAAACGGACATCTGTTAGTTTATAGTTTATAGTGAA
>JAITXR010000381.1 GCA_031284665.1 Paludibacter sp. | reverse complement strand
TTGTAACAAAAACGATATAAAACAATAGCCATTGCATCTGTTTCTTGCTTTTTTAATGTTGGGAGCAAAGATAAGAAACATTTTGTAAAAAAGCGACGAATTAACTGCGACATAAAATAAGTTACACAAAGTTTATAAATTTTTGGCACATTTGTCCTTGCCATATTCCGAGTTGTATATCAATATTATAAAAGTTTTTGTATATTTGCACGGCAAATTTAATTTTGCTCTAACTCTCACCGGATTTAAAACCCTGTGAGAGTTAATTGAAAAGAATTATGGTACTTATTTTTAAGAAAAAATTCTGTCTATGTTAGTAAAAACATTTGGAGCAGCAGTGCAAGGCGTTAATGCTATGGTTGTTACCCTTGAAGTAAATGTTACGCAAGGGCTTAAATTTATGATTGTCGGTTTGCCCGACAGCGCAGTAAAAGAAAGTATCGAACGTGTGAGCGCAGCCATAAATTACAATTCGTTTCGCGTGCCTCACAAAGCCATTGTAGTAAATATGGCTCCTGCCGATGTGCGCAAAGAAGGCTCTGCTTACGACCTCCCGTTAGCCATCGGAGTGCTTGCTGCCGACGAACAAATAAAAGTCCCCGAACTCGATAAATATATGTTAATGGGCGAACTGTCGCTCGATGGTGGTTTACAGCCTATTAAGGGCGTGTTGCCGATTGCCATCAAAGCCCGCGAAGACGGTTACAAAGGTTTTATCCTGCCAAAACAAAATGCCCGCGAAGCCGCTGTGGTCAACAATCTTGAAATTTATGGAGCCGAAAATCTTAAAGAAGTTATTGGATTTCTGACAGGCAAAATTACCATTGAGCCAACAATAGTGGACACGCGCAAAGAATTTTTAAATAATGTAAATTTGAGTGATATTGATTTTTCGGATGTCAAAGGGCAGGAAAACGTAAAACGCGCGATGGAAGTGGCTGCTGCCGGAGGACATAATATTATTATGATAGGACCTCCCGGCGCAGGAAAATCGATGCTCGCCAAGCGCATCCCCACAATTTTACCTCCTCTTACGCTGCAAGAAGCATTGGAAACTACCAAAATTCATTCGGTGGCTGGTAATATCGACCATAATACTTCGCTTATTTCGCAACGACCTTTTCGCAGTCCGCATCATACAATTTCGAGCGTTGCATTGGTAGGTGGCGGAACATTTCCTCAGCCGGGAGAAATATCGCTGGCTCACAACGGTGTGCTTTTTCTCGACGAACTGCCAGAATTTGAACGTAATGTGCTTGAAGTAATGCGTCAACCGCTCGAAGACCGTAAAATTTGTATTTCGCGAGCAAAATTTGCAATCGAATATCCGGCAAGTTTTATGCTTGTAGCCTCAATGAATCCCTGTCCTTGCGGATATTACAATCACCCTGACCGCGAATGTACTTGCGCCTCCGGACTTGTGCAACGTTATTTAAGTAAAATTTCAGGACCGCTGCTCGACCGCATTGATATTCATATCGAAATTGTGCCTGTGCCTTTTGAAAAACTGTCGGAAATGGAGGAGGCGGAAAGCAGCGAAAAAGTCCGCGAGCGAGTGATAAAAGCGCGTATGGTGCAAGAAGAACGATTTAAGGATTTACCCGGAGTGTATTGCAATGCGCAAATGTCGTCGAAACAAATGAAAATTTTTGCCACAATTGATAGCGACAGTTCGGCTCTGCTCAAAACTGCCATTAATCGCCTTAACCTTTCAGCCCGCGCTTACGACCGCATCTTGAAAGTTGCCCGCACAATTGCCGACCTCGAAGGTGAAGCCAATATCCTTTCAAATCATATTGCCGAAGCGATAAATTATCGAAATTTAGACCGCGAAGGATGGGCAGGATAATGAGGATTTATAAACAAAATGTAAAACAATAAAGTGTAAAAACAATGTCATCGCCACGCAAATCGTTTACAGTCTGGCTTTTTTATCTAACGGCATTATTGCTGTTTGTGATTGTGGCATCTGTGTTGTTGAGCAAGGGGAAAACACTCGAAATTCCGGAAACAATTAGTTCAATCCACACCGAACACAGCAGTTTTTATCATCAGTTTTTACACACAACACGGCTTAATATTCTTGAGCCTGCCGCTATGCTGTTTTTGCAGATTATTTCTATTCTTTTGGTGTCAAGGCTCTTTTCGTGGCTTTTTGCTAAAATCGGTCAACCGACCGTAATTGGCGAAATACTTGCCGGCATTGCTCTTGGACCTTCGCTTTTGGGAATGTTTTTTCCTGATGTTTATAATTTTTTATTTGCTGCAAATTCCTTACCTAATCTTTATATTTTAAGTCAGATTGGGCTTGTACTCTTTATGTTTACGGTAGGAATGGAACTCGACATAAGTTTGCTGAAAAGCAAAATGAGTTCCACTTTTGTGTTGAGCAATATGAGCGTACTTATCCCATATATACTTGGAATGGTGCTTGCATACGTTTTTTACGAAGAATTTGCAGCATCGCACACCGCTTTTTTATCTTTCTCGCTGTTTATTGGTATCTCGTTGAGTATTACGGCATTTCCTGTGCTTGCTCGCATAATTCAGGAAAAAGGAATTACCAAAACTCATACAGGAGCCATTTCGCTTGCAGCAGCGGCGTTCAACGATGTGGCGGCGTGGTGTATGTTGGCAGTAGTAATAGCCGTAGCGCAAACAGGCAGTTTTGGTGGCGCAATTTTTAATATTATACTTTCGATACTCTATGTGGTGGTTATGCTGCTTGTGCTTAAACCATTTCTTCGGAAACTGGCAAGCGTTTACAAAAATGTAGAAGTAGTAAATAAAAGCATTTTTGGCTTTATAATTTTTGTGCTGATTGTGTCGGCTTATGTTTCGCATATTATTGGTATTCACATTATTTTTGGGGCATTTTTGGCAGGTGCAATAATGCCGCCATTTACAGGTTTTCGCCGTGCTATTATAGGGAAAGTCGAAGATATTTCGCTCTCCTTGTTTTTGCCTTTATTTTTTGTTTACACCGGTTTGCGAACTCAAATCGGACTGTTAAATACTGTTCATTTGTGGGAAGTTTGCGGCTTGTTTGTATTGGTGGCAGTGGTGGGAAAATTTGCAGGAAGTGCTTTTACCGCAAAATTTTTAGGGGAATCGTGGAAAGACAGCCTTTCGATAGGAGTGTTGATGAACACGCGCGGATTAATGGAACTTGTGGTGCTAAATATCGGATACGAAATGAACATACTATCGCCCGAAATATTTGTCATTTTGTTTATTATGACACTTATAACCACATTTATGACTACGCCTTTGCTTTCGCTTATCAATCACATATTGCCCGACAAAAAAACTTCACAACAAATTCATAAGCAAGTACTTGGCGTTTTCAAAACCTTGATTGCAATGGGAAATCCCGAAAATGGAGCCGCTTTGCTTGGTGTAGCAAAATATATTTTAGGCGGCGAACGCAATATTTTATCAATCAATGTATTACATATTACTCAGGGTTTTAATCTTAATCCTATTATTGCCGAAAAATATGCTACTGAAAGTTTTGCTCAAATCACACAAGCATCCGAATTGCTCGCTATGCCTATCGGAACTATACACCGAAATACCGAAAATATTGAACAGGATATAGTTCAGGAAGTAAATTATCGAAATTATGACTTTTTGCTTGTTGGCGCAGGGATTTCGCTGTCGGAGGACAACGCCAAAAACCATAATTTTAACAGTCGTTTGCTTAATAATGTGGCAAAAAGCATTTCGCGTTCGCAAGTTGCGCTGTTCCCCGGCGAACTTATTAAGGACAAAACAAAATATTTTATCGAGCACAGCACTTGTAGCGTAGGAGTTTTTGTTAATCGCGGATTTAAGGAAATAAGCACAACATTGATTTTGCTTTATCAGCCGAGCGACTATTTTTTGCTGCGATATGCCAAACGATTGCTTAACAACAGCAGTCAATCGAGTGTTTTTATTATCGACATCAATGGCTGCATCCAAAGCGACCAAGAAATTCGCAGCAGTGTAGATGAATTACAGACAACACATTCGCGCCGCTTTAAAGTGCTGAAAACCAAAGGAAATAGCGAGTCTATTTTTATCAAATTCAGTTTTATGCTTGTAAGTTATCAGGCTTGGAATGCACTGCTTAAAACCGACGAAAACCTTCTTACCAATATCCCTTCAACATTGATTATTAACAAAAAATCGAGCCGATTTACAACCCGCTAATAACTTTGTTTGGTAATAATCTTTTCTTGTGATTGCTCCAAAACCACTGATTTGCCAAATAAGTAAGATAGGCACTCCCCACGCCTAAAGCCGCTCCTGCAAGCACATCCGAAGGATAATGCACTCCCAAATTCATCCGCGAATACCCCACTGAGCAAGCCCACGCATAACTTGGCACGGCAACATACCATTTTGGATATTTGAGCGTAAGGGCAGTTGCGGTCGAAAATGCCATCGAAGTATGCCCCGAAGGAAATGAATATTGCGTGTAGTTTTTGTAAGCATCAATATCTGAATAAGTTACTGATGGGCGTTGACGATTTACAACAAATTTGAACGATTGGGTCAAAAGTCCATTTACAGCCAAAGTTGCAGCCATATAAATGCCGTCTTTTAATAATTGGTCGTCGTGGTCAAGTAAGGCTACGCTGCTCATTATCACCGGAATAGCAATTCCAACCGCGTCGGTAGTTTCGGAAATTACGGTCGAAAATCCTTTTGTACTTTCAACCTTGTTGATTGAGCGCAACAAATCAATATCAACATTTTGTGCTGATATATTTATACAAATTGACGAAAATATTATAAAAATGGCGAGATGTTTCATTTGGATTCTAAAATTTCAGTTTTCGTATATTGACGTATTTTTATAATTCGTTAAAAATCAATGCATTGTATTTCGTCGTGTCTTCTTGTCTTATTGCCGTTTTGTTCACATAAAAGAGCGCTTGCGCTTAATAAATAAACAAGAAGACATAAAGGCATAAAGGCATTTTTTTCATTTTCTTCATTTCTTCATTCCTAAATTTCTTCATTGGCACATTGCTACATTGTTTATTTGCACATTAATTTCTTCATTCCTTAATTGCCGTTCTGTTCACATAAAAGAGCGCTTGCGCTTAATAAATAAACAAGAAGACAGAAAGGCATAAAGGCATTTTTTTATTTACGTCATT
>JAITXR010000374.1 GCA_031284665.1 Paludibacter sp. | reverse complement strand
AAAGAGCGCTTGCGCTTAATAAATAAACAAGAAGACAGAAAGACAGAAAGACATTTTTTTTATTTACGTCATTTTTTTTATTTGAAATTTTTTTATCCACTACTCGTTAATTGGCTTGCCGCTTGGTTTAGCAAGAATGACGGGCTAATAAAATGGCACACGATACACGGTACACGAAAAAACTACTAATTTGGATGTTAATCACTGTTCTTAATTTCTTCATTCCTTAATTGGCATATTGTCACATTGTTTATTAGCACATTAATTTCTTCATTCCTACATTTCTTAATTTCTTCATTGTTAATTGGCACATTGTTTATTGGCACATTGTTTATTGCCCCATTTTAAATTATTAACTCTAACTTCACTCTCACTTGCCTACCCGGCATAGGAAACCATCGAACGATTTCATAATTATTATTAAAGATATTGAGTAATTCGGCATTTATTATCAAGTTATTATTAGCAAAACGGAAATTATGCGAAAACGAAATACTTTGGTCGGCGTATGCAGGCAATCGGTTTTCGGCATAATTTTGATATGCAGCATATCGTTTCCCCGACCACACAAGCGTATATGCCACATCTACAATCGGATTTTGAATTGCCGCCGTGAGCGAGCCGGAAATTCGTGGCGTATATGGAATTTGGTGCAGGTAAGTATCCGAATTTTTATCGCTTACATCCAATGCTCGTTGATAGGTATAATTGGCTGAAAACGAAAGATTTACTTTACTCGTTACTGGCGCATTTATTTTGCTTGCAAGGTCAATTCCGGCAATATCCACTTTCCCGAGATTAAGCATTGTCCACATAAACAGATTTTTGACCGGCATTGCCACAATTTTATCTTTCACCTTATTATAATACACATCGGCAGCAAAAAACAATTCGCTGTTGCGCTTTCCAAAAGTCAGCAATTCAGTTATCCCAACGTTTATTTGCGAAGTTTTTTCGGGTTGCAAAGCGGGATTTCCCACGCGGGCATAATACAAATCGTTGAAAGTTGGCAGGCGGAAAATATTTTTGTAAAACGCTCTGATATGAAAATTATTTTCATCAAACGGTTTGAAACTCACGCTTGCCGATGGCGAAAGTCGATTCTGAGAGCCGGCAGCACTGCCTTTACTCGTTTTGTCGCTTACGGCAGTATGCAGCAGCGACACGGTGGCAAGCCAAGTTTCGTCAATATATTTTGCAGCCAAAACCGAAAGCAATTTATAACGCACAGGATTTGGAAATTCGTCGCTAAGTGCCTGAGATTCATACACTGCGGATAAAGTATTTGTTGAAAAATCCGACGAAAAGGAGGCTGATAATCTCTCGGAAAATCGATAAAGTGCTGTTGCAGAAGCGTAATATTCATATTGCCGATAGCGACTTTCCATTTTGCCCACTGCGTTCAGATATGCAGTATCAAGATAATGTAAATAGCCATAATTAAACTTTGCATTTACTTGAAAATCAAAAACTTTTGAAAAATTATGCGTAAAATTTCCTTGAATAAACACTGTTGTTTCGTTCAATCGTTGCGCCGCTGCATTTTGAGTATTATACAAAATAGCCGCACCCGGCAAACCTCGTTGCGAATTATATAAATATGTTTTTAATGTGGCTTTCGATTTTGCCGAAAAAACCGAATAAATATTGGCTTGCAATCGCAGATTATTCACATCGCTATTGTGGCGCATTTCGTGCGAAACGCTGTCGGATTCGTTGCCATAATGCAACAAAAAAGGATACTCGCCATTAGCATACAAATACTCGCCCGAAAGCGCAAGTGCAGTATGCGGTAAAATTTTTGTGCGGACAAAAAATGTGGGATTTAACAGTCCGAAAGAGCCTGCTCGCAACGAAACTTTGCCCGAAAACGATTTCATTTCCTCTATCAGCGGAAAGCCTGTGTTAACGAAAAGCACCGACGATGCCGCAAAATTACTTGCCGTTTGAAAAATATTATCGCTTTGCCCGTTGACCAATGCAATTTGTTCCACGCCGTCGAGCGAAAATTTTGAAAGGTCTATTTGCCCGCTCATAATGTCGCTTACCGGCACTCCGTCGAGACTTATTGTCGTATGTTCCGCACCAAGCGAGCGCACCGAAACAGTTTTTAATCCCCCAATTCCGCCGTAATCTCGAACATTCACACCCGACAAAAACTTTATAGCATCCGAAAGTTGCAGCGAATTGAGGCGGCGCAAATTCTCGGCGTTCAGCGTTTGTGTCGGAACGGAGGAGAGGCTCTGGCGGCGCAAAGCACTTTCGCTAACCGTGATTTCGGCAATTGTTTGAGTTCGCAAAGTATCGCTACTTGCATTTGCCAAAGTGGAACATAAAATAAAAACTGCTACCAAAAACAGTTTTGTATTTATAAATATTTTGCCCGCAACATTCATTTTGTTTTTTTATTGACTGCAAAGATAAGTAAAATAGACAAAAGAATAAAGTATCACGTTCTAAAAAATATTTTTCCCCATTATCCGGAATAATAACGAAATTATTATGCTTTTTTGCTGAATTGTATTATTTTTGTCAATAAAAAAAAGTGAATGAAAACTCGCCAATGCCTTATATTATTTTTGTTTGC
>JAITXR010000358.1 GCA_031284665.1 Paludibacter sp. | reverse complement strand
ATTTTTTATTACCAAACAAAATGCAAGAAAAAATATACAAACACAATAAAACGAATTTAAAAAATTACGCAAAACAACCTTTCCCGATAACTTAAATAACTTAAAATAAATGATTTATTAAAATTTGATTGGGATAAATTGATTGTGTAAATGGAATAATATTAATTCGTTTTTTTAACAAAAAAAAGTACGAGAACCTTTTGTTTCCGCACTTTTCATTTTTCATTATCAGAGTTTCGACTACGACTTTACTAAATGTTTACCTTCGCCATCGGTGTAACTGTTGGTCAAAATCATAATAAAATCGACCAAAACCCAAATTCCGCAACCACCCAATGTTAACAGTTGAGCAACACCAATGCCGGTACTGCCCGTGTAAAACCTGTGAATGCCAAGATAACCAAGGAAAAAACATAAAAGCAACGTTACAAGCCAATCTTTTCCTTCGGGAATTTCTGTAATTTTGTTTTGATTTTTCAAACCAACACCACACTTCACGCATATTATTGCGTTTTCGGAAACTTCATTTCCACAATTTGGACAAAACATATTTCTTTGTTTTTGTAAAATCCTGCTCTTACGGCTTTGCAGGGCTTGCCTTTTTTTGTTATAAAATATTATTGCGATAAAGCCAAAATAATATTATGATTATCAATAAAATAGCAATTGCAATTTTTCCAAATAATATCTTACGCCATTTCAACATCCACTGTTTTGGATTTTTGATATGGTCAGAAATCAACCCCAAAACGATATACGGAATTGAAATCACAAGCAAAGCATTTGCCCTGAATGCTGCCGCAAAATCGAAATGCAGCAAATAATGAATTGTTCTTTGCGAGCCGCAGCCCGGACATTTAAGCCCTGTGAGTGCGTAAAACGGACATTTTGGGAAAAAGTTGCTGCTCTCGGGATTATATCGGATGTAAATAATCCCAAGAACAATAATTACAACTATAATGGCGATTTTCTTAATAGCCAAAACCACTTAAATTAGATAAACTGTTACCAAATACAAGGGCATAGACAATATTAAAGGCAATACCAAGAATGTAACTTATCAATCCAATCCAAAAGCCCCATTTAGTCCATTTGGCAGCCTGCGCCGAAAGGCGATTTGCCTCGTCAACTTCGCCGGCGTAGAATTTGGATTCTACTTTCGAGGCATTTATAATTCCCACAATACCCAATGGCAAGCAGCAAAATATAGTTGCCAATATCGACTGTACAAGCCAAGTTTTAGGCGGTTTCGATGCATCAGTCGCTTTTGCTCCATTTACAGCACAACCACATTTTACGCAGACAACGGCTTCGTCAGCCACCTCTGCACCACAATTTTGACAATATTTACTCATAATTTAAAAACCCTGTAAGTATTCGGGTGCACTTTTAAAGATAAAAAACTGTGTTGATTATTAGACTTATTTACAACTTTTTACATATAAATATCAATTATTGACATTATGTTTTTATGTTTTTATGTTTTTTTACAAATAACTTGGTTGCAAAGATAAAAAAAGTTTTTTTAATTATACATACAAAAAAAAATGTAAAAAAAATATATTTCTCAATTTCTTAATTGTTTAATTGTTTATTGGCACATTGTTTATTCCTTCATTTCTTAATTGGCACTTTGTTTATTGTTTATTGGCACATTGTTTATTGGCAAATTGCATATTGTTCATTAATTTATTAATTTTGCAGACAAATAAATTCTCACAAAATGAAAAAAATAATTTTTACTTCAATCGCAGTTTTGTTTATCGTTTTCGGCAATGCAAACCTGCTTTACGATATTACTGATGGCAAATTTCGCCCAAAAATGATTGCAATTCCACGCTCGATGAACGACGGCGAATTTTATAGTTCTGCAATTGATAATCAGGCTATTATCAAATGTGAATATCGCAGTGGAAACGTTGTTGATACACTTTTCAGCATCTCGAAAGCAAAAAAATGTCCATTCAAGGATTTTGCCGGATACGAATTTAGCCCCGACGAAAAAAAGATTTTGCTCTACCGCAATGTCCACTATCGCTATCGCCGCAGTTTTACCGCCGATTATTACATTTATGACATAAAACGCCGAGAAATCACGCCGCTCTCGGAATATGGCAGTCAGGAAGTGCCGCTTTTTTCGCCCGACAGCCGCTATGTAGCCTTTGCTCGTGAGAATAATTTGTACATTCGCAAATTGGATTTTGGCACCGAAATAGCCGTTACCAACGACGGAATCGCAGGGAAAATAATCAACGGAATCCCCGATTGGGTGTACGAAGAAGAATTTGTAACAACACGGCATTTTGGCTGGAGTAGCGACAGTAAACTGCTGGCATACACCAAGTTCAACGAAACGGAAGTCCCCGAATTTGCTTTACAAAAATTTACTGCTCCTGCTGCCGACAAAGTTAACACATTGCTTTACCCGCAACTTCTGAAATTTAAATATCCAAAAGCAGGCGAAAACAATTCAAAAGTGAGCGTGCACGTTTACGACGATTTTAATAAAACCACGCGCACAATGCAACTGCCCGCTACCGACCAAGATTTTTACATCCCCAAAATACAATGGACTGCTGCGCCCGACCAACTCGCCATTCTGAAACTCAACCGCACGCAAAACCGCTACGATTTTATTATTGCCAACGCCAAATCGACCATCAGCAAATCTGTTTTTAGCGAGACCGACAGCCGATATGTGGATTACTCGAACGACGATAATTTGTACTTTACGGCTGACAATCAATCGTTTTTTCACATTAGCGAGCACAACGGCTATCGACATATTTATCAATATAATATCAATGGAAGTTTGATGCGGCAAATTACAAGCGGGAATTGGGATGTTACTGAATTTTACGGGTACGACGAAGCGAAAAAAACGCTTTATTATCAATCGGCTGAAACATCGCCGCTGCAACGCAATATTTTTTCGATTGACAACAAAGGGAAAAAAACTAAATTGACCAACAGCAAAGGAATTCATTCTGCGACGTTTAACAACAGTTTCTCTTATTTTGTAGATAATTATTCATCATTGTCGGAGCCAAATGCTGTAAATCTTTGCAACGCAGCAGGAAAAATTGTTCGCCCATTAATCGAAAATAACGAACTGAAATCACAATTCATCAGCCTGCAACTCCCCGAAAAACAATTTATTAGCATTCCCACTTCTGACGGTACAGAACTCAATGCGTGGATTTTGAAACCGGCAAATTTTGATGAAACAAAAAAATATCCTTTACTTTTAGTTCAATACAGCGGACCAAATTCGCAGGAAGTGCTCGACCGCTGGAATATCGGTTGGGAATATTATTTGGCGAGCAAAGGCATTGTGGTTGCCTGCGCCGATGGACGCGGAACGGGTGCGCGTGGTGCCGAATTTCGGAAATGCACTTACGGACAACTTGGAATTTTGGAAACCCGCGACCAAATCGAAACCGCAAAATACTTTGGAAATCAACCTTTTATAGACGAAACAAGAATTGGAATCTGGGGCTGGAGTTTTGGCGGCTCTATGACAGTTTGGGCTTTGAGCGCAAGCGAAAGTGTATTTAAAATTGGAATTGCCGTTGCGCCCGTTACCGATTGGCGACTGTACGATTCGGCTTATACCGAACGTTTTATGGGACTGCCACAAAGCAACTTTAAGGCTTACGAACAAACATCAGCCTTGCCCGCAGCACAAAATCTAAACGGCAAACTGCTTATAATTCACGGTACTGCCGACGATAACGTGCACTATCAGAACACATTACTATATATTAAAAATCTGATTGACGCCGATAAACAATTTGAAGTACAGATATATCCCGACAGTAATCACAGCATTCTCGGACAGCAAACTCGCAGGCATTTATATACGCGAATGAGCGAATTTGTGATTGCAAATTTGTAAAATTATTGTTCGCAATTAACCAAAAATACGGTATCGGTAGCGCGAGTGAGTGCGGTATAAAACCATCGAAAAAAACCGGTATCTACTTGTTCGGCAGGCACTTGTCCGGGGTCGATAAAAACTTTTTTCCACTGCCCGCCTTGCGCTTTGTGACAAGTAACGGCGTATGCAAATTTGGCTTGCAAGGCATTAAAAAAGTCGTTTTCGTAAATTTTTCTCCACAACATTTTTTTAACCGTAATTTCAGGATAATCCTCTGCAATTCGGTTAATTAGCGTTTTGTGCAATTCGGTAGCGTGCGTGGGCGACTCAGCCTGCAAAATATCGAGCCACAACATAGCGTCTATTTCCCAACCATAATCGAGCGAGCGCAACGACAATTCCGCAAAACGAAAACCATACATTTCGCGATATTTACGCACTCGCACAATTTGAAGAATATCGCCATTGGCAATAAAATTAATTTCCTTATACGGTTTATTCCAATAATAATTATTTTTTGTAATCATCAGTAAATCACCACCCGAAATCTCGTCTTCGCGCTGCATTACCCGCGTGCGGATGCCGGTATTATACAAATTCGACCGCTTATTCGACCGCGTTATCACAATCGTATCCTCCACTCCTACTCCATCGTACGAGCATTGAATTTGGTCAATAAACTCCTGCCCCGAAAGATAGCGAATGTCGTTAAAACCTTGTGTGTGAAACTTTGGAAAACTTGTAGTATCTTCATTTTCAATCTGTTGGCGCAAATTAGTAGCATTATGCAAAATCCCGCTTTCCAATGCTTGACGCACAACGTGAGTGAGCGTAAACTCAAAAATTTTCAGCCCGTAAGCCGCCAAATATGCACTATCCATTGCCGAACTAATGGTTTGCTTTACCGGCGGAAGTTGCGCAGTATCGCCAAGCAGCAATAGCGAACAGCCATCGCCGGCATAAACATATTCCACCAAATCGTCGAGCAAACGCCCGCTGCCAAACTCGGTATCGCTCGACGAATTTGCAAGCATCGACGCCTCATCGACAATAAAAAGCGTGTTTTTATAAAGATTATCCGAAAGCGAAAAACGGAAATCGCCCATTGAATTTTGACGATAAATATGTTTGTGAATGGTAAAAGCCGTAAACCCCGAATAGCCCGAAAGCACCTTTGCCGCTCGTCCGGTGGGAGCCAGCAGAAGCGTTTTTTGTTTCAAACCATACAACGCTCGCACTAATGCGCTGATAATCGTAGTTTTACCTGTCCCTGCAAAACCTTTGAGTAGAAACAATTTCTCCGTTTCGCCGGAAACCACAAACTGCCCCAACAAATCAATTAGTGCAGATTGCTGCTCGGTAGGAGAATATTTAAATTCAGAAAGTATTTTTTGCGAGATAAAGTTTTGTAACACAGGAATAAATATTGAATATCAAATTAGTGATTAATGCACTTTGCAAAGATACGAAAAATAACGATTAGCCAATAAACAATGTGCTAATGAAGAAATTAAGAAATTTAGGAATTTAGGAATTTAGGAATTTAGGAATTTAGGAATGAAGAAATTAACATTCTCGATAAATCAGGACAAGTTGTGCCAACGAAGAGCGGGACACAGCAAACTCCGCCGTCATTGCGTTTTTTGTCTGAACTATGATTTTAAGATGATTTTTAAGATTACTATGATTAAGAAACGAGAAATAATGATTAATGGTTAATTCCCTGACAATCCCGTCTGTCCATCAAAGTCCCAAATGTCCCAATGGCAAAAAGCAAAATACATTTTTGAACACGACGACACAAAGTAGTGATTAACGTCTGCCAGCGATTAGCCTCACAGAACTTGTCCCGACTTGTCGGGAGGCGACACTTTATTAACCGCACGCTTTAGCCTACGAATAAGACGGACAACAATATATCACAAACCTCGTAGCGGGTTGCAACTTCAACAACCCCCAATGAAGCGGATTGGGGGTGGCGCGAGCAAACTCTCCCCTCTCCCCTATTTTACTTTGCGGTGCGTAGAATTTCCAAAAACCACTGCCAGCATTTCTCGGTCGAAGAAATACTTAATCGTTCGTCAGGAGAATGCACTCCGTACATTTGCGGTCCGATTGAAATCATATCGAGCTCCGGATATTTTTCTAAAAACAAACCACATTCAAGCCCTGCGTGAATGGCGCGAACAAGAGCCTTTTCGCCAAAAAGATGTTCGTAAGCATTTTCGGCAGTTTTCAGAATTTGAGAATTAAGATTTGGTTTCCAGCCCGGATAGCCGTCGGAATGGCTGACTGTTGCACCGGCAAGTGTAAAAACGGCTGCAATACGGTTTTTGATGTCATTTTTTGCCGACTCAATGCTGCTGCGTTCGCTTATCACTATTTCGATTTCGTTGGCATTATGCATTTTTACAGACGACAAATTATTGGATGTTTCGACCAAACCGGCAATGTCATAACTTATTTCCGAAACGCCGTGAGGAAGTGCATAAATCAGATTAAGCAAAGTATCAGAACTCGCTTTATCCATCACAGTTTCAGGTATTTCGCACGATTCGAGTTCAAGGATTAATTTTGGCTCGCGAGCAGCAAATTCATTTTTAACATCGCTTTCAAAAATATTAAATGCCACACGCAATTTTTCCTTGTAATGAAATGGAACACAGGCTATTGCACTCGCCTCGCGCGGAATGGCATTGTGTAAATTTCCGCCATCAAAAGTGGCAAGGCGGAGGTCGGTTTCGTTATTTATTTGCCACAGGAAACGGTTAATAATTTTATTGGCATTTCCGCGCCCTTTGTTAATATCGTCGCCACTATGACCGCCAAGTAATTCGCCAACCGACAGTTCAAAAGCAAAATAATCAGCCGGAGTTTTATCGGTTTTATACGGCAATATTCCTGTTGTATTTACACCTCCTGCACAGCCGACAAAAATTTGTCCATCGTCTTCCGAGTCAAGATTTATAAGTGTTTTTCCGCTTAAAAAATCCTTTTTTAGCGCAAAAGCACCTGTCAATCCGGTTTCTTCGTCAACAGTAAAAAGACATTCGAGCGGGGGATGTTCAGCCGTTTTGCTGTCGAGGATGGCAAGGCAGAACGCAATCCCAATTCCATTATCACCACCGAGAGTAGTTCCGTGCGCTTTGAGCCAGTCGCCATCAACGTAATAATCAATTGCCTGCGTTGAAAAGTCAAAATCAACATTGCTGTTTTTCTCACAAACCATATCGGTATGTGCCTGTAGAACAACAGTTTCGCGATTTTCGGAACCTGCGCTTGCCTGCTTGCTAATAAGCACATTTCCTGCATTATCTGTTTTGCACGACAAAGAACGTTCTTTGGCAAAATTCTGTAAAAAGGCAATAATTTTTTCTTCGTGCTTTGATGGACGGGGAATTTTCGTAATTTCAAAAAACCACGTAAATACTTCGTTACAAGTTAAATTTGTCATATTATTTTAGAGTTAAATTTTTAATAATTCTATTTTTGTATTTTTATATTATTCAAACATCTCTCAAACTTCCTAATTTCTCCGCAAAGATAATGCTTTTTTGAGAAAAATACTACGCAAAAAAAGCAAGTCAACAAAATTGTATTAAAAAAATGTTATATATTTGCACAAAAAATTAAAACCACGAACAAAACAATAAAAAACGCGCAAAAAAGTGAACGCACGAAAACGCGAAAAAACTACTAATTTTGGAAGTCTTTACTCTTTGTTCTTTGCTCTAAAAATATAAAAATCTACAAATATGAAAATTGCTGTTATAGGTCTTGGTTATGTTGGTTTGCCGTTGGCTATTGAGTTTGGGAAAAAATATCGCGTCGTAGGTTTCGACATCAACAAAAAACGTGTCGAGGAACTCCGCGCCGGATACGACCACACGCTCGAAGCCGACTTAAAATCAATGAGTTTGGCGATAACTCGCTTTGCCGAAAATCACGAAACAGGACTTTCGTTTTCGTCCGACATTCAGGATTTGAAACAGTGTAATATCTACATTGTTACCGTGCCAACGCCGATTGATAAATTTAACACGCCCGACCTCGCTCCACTGTTAAAAGCATCCGAAATGCTTGGCAAAGTGCTGTCAAAAGGAGATATAGTGATTTATGAATCAACAACTTATCCGGGCTGCACCGAAGACGATTGCGTACCGGCGATAGAGCAAAGTTCGGGGTTAAAGTTCAATGTCGATTTTTTTGCCGGATATTCGCCCGAGCGCATCAATCCGGGCGACAAAATCAATACCCTTACCACAATCAAAAAAGTTACTTCCGGCTCCACGCCCGAAATTGCTGAGTTTATTGATAATTTATACTCCTCAATAATCACCGCCGGCACTCACAAAGCGTCGAGCATAAAAGTTGCCGAAGCCTCGAAAATTATCGAAAATTCGCAGCGCGATATTAATATTTCGTTTGTAAACGAACTTGCGCTGATTTTCGACCGTATTGGAATCGACACCAACGAAGTGCTCGAGGCAGCAGGCACAAAATGGAATTTTCTGAAATATCGTCCCGGACTTGTTGGCGGGCATTGCATCAGTGTTGACCCGTATTATTTGGCGAAAAAAGCCGAAACTTTGGGATATATTCCGCAGGTAATTTTGTCGGGCAGGCACGTAAATAACAGCATTGCGCCTTTTATTGCCGACAAAGTTGTGAAACTGATGATTAGCAAAGACCATAAAATCAAAAACTCTAATGTGCTACTTTTAGGCGTTACTTTCAAGGAAAATTGCCCCGATATTCGCAACACCAAAGTGGTGGATATTTACCACGCTCTCAAAGAATTTGACATTAATATTGACATTTACGACCCTTGGGTGGATGCTGCCGAATTACAAAGCGAATATGGCGTTTCGACAGTAAAATCGATTGACGAAACAAAAGGCTATACTGCTGTAATTCTTGCCGTTGCCCACGATGAATTTAAGAATTTTGATTTTGAAAAATACCACAACCAAAACGCCGTAATCTTCGATGTAAAAGCAATTATCGACCGCCGCTGGGTAGATGGGAGGCTGTAAGATAAGTACGCGGATTGCCCGTTTAGCGCAAGTTTGCAATCCATGCCTGTATAATCTTAATAATCAAATATTTGCCAACACTCCGATTGCAAATCGGCGCGAGTGGATAAATTACCTTATTTGCTCTAACTCTAACAGGATTTCAAACCCTGTTAGAGTATTTTATTTATATTAATCACTAAAATCAGGTAAATCAAAGTTCAGACAAACAATAGGAGATTGCGGGTCAAGCCCGCAATGACGGGCGGAGGTTGCTGTTACCCGCACCGTTTACCGTGCATCGTGTTTCGTGTACTTTAGGTCGTAATTCGTGATTTTTTTCATTAACTATTAACCATTTTTTCTGGTTTTTTCGCCGTTCGCCAAATTAGCCAAATTCCCCAAATAATGAAAGGAATACTTAGTATCTGTCCCATATTGAGAAACATATTTTGTTCAAAGTTTTCCTGATTAAATTTGATAAATTCGAGCAAAAATCTTGTCCCAAAAATAATTAACAGAAAAACTCCAAAAATTAATCCTGTGCGTTTATATGCTTGTCGATACCAATAAAGCCAGTAGGTAACTCCAAATGCGACAAGGCAATACAGCATTTCGTAAATTTGCGTAGGATGGCAGGGCTGCTCGCCTGCACCTCCCATCGAAACCGGCAAATGCCACATAGTGTCTTTCACAAAATTGAATCCCCACGGCATAGATGTAACTCCGCCGTAAATTTCGGAATTAAGTAAATTCCCAAAACGAATGCAAGCACCCGTAATTGCTGCGCCGACCACAAGACGGTCGAAAGTCCAAATAAAACCTTTGTGGCTCACGTTTTTGTTATATAACCAAAGTGCTGCAATTATTCCAAGTGCGCCTCCGTGACTTGCCAATCCGCCTTCCCACACTTTTATAATTTCCAAAGGATGTGTGTAGTAAAAAAAGAAATCGTTCGGCGCGCCATAAAACAAACAATGCCCTAAACGCGCACCAATAATAGTGCCTGCTACGGTGTAAAAAAATAAATTATCCATCCATTTGTCGGGCAATTTTTCGAATTTGAACATCCGCGCTACAATTAAATAGCAAAACCAAATTCCTAATGCCCACATCAAGCCGTACCAACGTATCGGCAATATGTTTGGAAAAATTTCGGGATTTACATTCCAAGTGATAAATAAGTTCATAAAGTATTGAGTATCAAGTATTAAGTATCAAAATTTGAGTATCGACTTGTTGAGTTTTTTACAGTATAACATTTTTCAATTCATCGGGTGCATCTTGTGTATCTATGTTTATGCGCTCGCTTGGCTTGCGCATTATGTCTTCGATTAACGACAAATTAACGGTTTTTTCGGGGAAAAATTTATTGGAATTCATATAATTTACAATTGAATAGAACATTTGCCGCGCAACGCTACGATTTTCCAAGTTTGTACGCAAATCCATACTGCAAACTACGATTTTTCCATTGCCTGCATTTGCCTCAAAAAGCATTCCGAGTTTGCGATTGATAAACCACGTGTCGATTGTTTGAACTATTGGCTGAAAATCGGCAGGGAAATTGGTCAATTCCATTACCGGCGCTTTCTGCGTGAGTTCCCACCATTGCATAGCGGTATAAAAATCAGTAGGAAAATCGTTGAAAACAGGATGAAAATTATGTATCAAACTGCCTTCGGTGTGTGGCGGACGCATTTTAAACCACGAAGTATTCCAAAACGACGGCGTAAAATGCTGAACTATATCTTTGCCCTGCTCAACTTTACGATTGAGCAACAGCAATACTTTTCCGCCGTTTTCCAAAATATTTTTTGCTTTATCGTCAATGTTTTCCGTGATAAAAATTTGTGTTGTATCCACTTTCGGCAGTTCCGAAGGATAAACCCAAAAATCCCAATCGTTAACAATATCTGTGCCGTCAAAACACAGTTCCAATGTCAGTTTTTGCGCTTTTTGAAACTGACTGAGCGGAAATTCTATTTTGCCCAAATCCTGACAATTTCCTATTTCAATATTTTTAGGCAAAATATTTCCTTGTTTAACAATACTTCCAAATTTATCTTTTATCACCCATTTTGTTAATTGGTCTTTCAACGCTTTCTCGCCAAAATGTGATACTTCTATCGTTGCCGTCAGGGTTTCGTTGTTTTTGAAAACAAATTTTTTCATTCGCGCCAGCAAAACCGTTGGAGCGCAAAATCGGCGAAACTGTTCGGCAGTAATATAACCTTTTTCTTCAAAAAACACATTTAGCAAGCCCACTAATGCAGTTCCCTGTCCGCTGTAATCGTTCAACGCCAGCATTTGAAAACCGGCATAACCCGGCGTACGTAATGTTTTTTCAATTTCGTGCTTGTAACACAATGCTTGCAATTTACCCGACGCCTGTAAAAATTGTGCAGCCAAATCGCCCATATTTCTATCCTTCAAATCTTCGCGGAAGAGTTCAAAATTTCGCGCCCGCATCACACCTGTATATTTTGTAATCTCCGAAAAATCGGGAAAAACGCACCACTGCCCCATTTCGTGCGACAGGTAAGGCACTTGAATTGAGTCAATTCGCTCATGAAAATCCGACATTGTTTCGGGCTGCCTGTCCCAGGTAAGCCCACGCGCACCCGCCTTTACGTGATACTGATTTTTCGGTTGCCACGCCCAACTTTGCCCTACCGATGCGCCTGTATAAACACGCCGAGAATCCGTTGCTTTCCAATAATCTACAAATTTGCTCACCCACTGCACCCAACGCCCACGCGGCTCGTTACCAATGGCAAACATACAAAATGACGGATAGTTACCATACTGACGTACAATACTTTGCGCCTCATTCCAGAGATAATCATCAACCGGTCGCCCATCGCCAAGCGAAGAGCCGTGATTAGGCCACGAAGGTCCTTCCGGTTGCAGGTAAAGTCCCACTAAATCAGCCGCTTGCATCGCTGCCTCCGGCGGACAATAAGAGTGAAAGCGAATATGATTTAAGCCAAAATTCTTACAAATCCGAAATACACGCACCCACGATTCCAAGTCCATCGGCGCATAACCGGTAAGCGGGAAATCGCAATTTTCGACCGTACCACGCAAAATTGTTTTTTGTCCGTTGACATAAAAATACTTTCCATCAATGGTAAATTCGCGCATACCAAACTGCGTTTCGCGCGTGTCAAAACTGTTTTTTGTAGTGAGTTTAACTTGTAATTTATATAAATTAGGATGAAATTCGTCCCAAAGAAAAGGATTGCCTTTGAATGGAAGTTCTATTTCCAGAGTTGGATTTTTTTCTTTTGTTGCACTAATATCTTGCTTTACATTAACTGATGTAATCGCAGAATTAGCCGCATCGTCTGCTCTTAAAACATTGGCATTCAACTCAATAGTTTTCAATGCATCAGCGCCAATAATTTTTATTTTAACAAGTGCTTTTTTGTTTTTAACATCCGGGAAGACCTGCACATCGTCGATATAAGTAGTGGGCATTGTGCGCAATTCGAGTTTCCCGACAATCCCGTTCCAATTCCCCTGTGTCTGGTCTGTAACGCTGTGAGAATCCTTACCCACATTATAGGGCGAACTGTCCGGCATACGATTGTCGATGCGCACAGAAATAGTGTTTTTGCCCGCTTTCAGATATTTTGAAACATCAAAAACGTGCGGCACCGACAGCGAATTTTCACTACCAACTTCCTGATTGTTAATCCACAAAGTACTTTCGATATGTGGGCGTTCCAAAAATAAAACAACGCGCTGAGTTTTCCAATTTTTTGGAATTTCTACAGTGCGTTGATACCACGCCACACCCACGTAATACTTCACAGGAGTAAGCCAAAATGGTAATTTCAGGTTGTCCTGCTCCCGATATTTCGCCAAACGTGGCGAGAAGAAAAATGTGCTGTCATACAAACTTGCAGTCCACGGCGTATGCAAAGTAACGTCGTCGCCCTTACGACTTTCGTTCATCGAAGACGGAAGATAAATAGCATCATCAAAAGACTTGGCAAACCATTTTTCGGCTTTACCAACATCATTTCTGTCGATTGCAAATTGCCATGTGCCACTCAAATCAATGCTTGCATTTTGAGCAAGACTATTCCCGCAATAAAGCAGAAAAAATAAAACTGTGAATTTCAGGTATTTGAGCATAATTAAGTAATGTAAAATGTATAATGTAAAATGTAAAATGGCGCAAGATACAATCTTTCAATCATTTACAAAACATGTAATGTAACATTATTTTATTCTCATTACTTAATTGAATAATGAAAAAATAATATAATTATCAAATGTTTATTTATTCCAAAGTACGGTGAAAAATAATGTTATGAATGGCACTTTTCACCTCTCAAACCTCTCAAACCGTTCAAACCTCTCAAACTTTACACATTTTGTCCGTGGCAATTTTTATATTTTTTCCCACTTCCGCAAGGGCAGAGGTCGTTTCTACCAACTTTTTTCTCTTCGCGCACAATAGGTGTATGCGATTGTTGCTCGCGCGTA
>JAITXR010000362.1 GCA_031284665.1 Paludibacter sp. | reverse complement strand
GCGCTTTACTCCTGATTAAGTAATGAGAATAAATAATGTTACATTACATATTTTGTAAATAATTGAAAAATTGCATCTTGCGCCATTTTACATTTTACATTATACATTTTACATTACTTATATTACATACATTTTTGAAGAATTATTATGCGAAAATAAAAAAAAATAAATTTTTTTGAAATATTTATGCATAACATTTTGTCAATTAAAATAAAAGATGTACTTTTGCAGTCCGTTTATTATCCCATTAAAGCAATTGATTAAAACAGACTTTAAGGATGTGATTATGTGCCGATTAGCCTCTTACATATCATTAAATTAAACTGCTAAAATCAGATTTTTAATAATTAAAAAACAAATAAAAGTGGATACATTAAGTTATAAAACCATTTCGGTGAACAAAGCAACTGCCCAAAAAGAATGGGTTTTGGTAGATGCTACCGACCAAATTTTAGGTCGTATGGCAACAAAAGTTGCAAAACTGCTACGCGGAAAATACAAACCAAGTTTCACTCCTCACGTCGATTGTGGCGATAATGTAGTGATTATTAATGCCTCAAAAGTTCGACTTACAGGCAATAAGTGGACTGACCGTGTATATCTCTCTCACACCGGATACCCCGGTGGTCAACGCGAAACAACTCCCGAAAAGTTATTGGCTAAATCGCCCGAACTGCTTGTAAAAAAAGTAGTTAAGGGAATGTTGCCCAAAAACAAACTTGCGAGCCAAGTATTAGGTAATCTTTACGTTTTTGCCGAAGGCGAACACGATAAAAATGCCCAACAACCAAAACAAATTGATATTAATTCCCTTAAATAATCTGATATGGAAGTAATTAACGCATTAGGAAGACGAAAACAAGCAATAGCACGTGTTTTTGTTAGCGAAAAAACGGAAGGCACAGGAAAAATTACAGTAAACAAACGTGAATTAGAATCATATTTTCCTTCACCATTACTGCAATATGTTGTAAAACAACCCCTTAACAAACTTGGCGTTGCAGAAAAATACGATATTAAAGTAAATTTGACCGGAGGTGGTTATAAAGGACAATCCGAAGCATTACGTTTGGCTATCGCCCGCGCTTTGGTGAAAATTAACCCCGAAGACAAACCTGCACTCAAATCCGAAGGATTTATGACCCGCGACCCACGCGAAGTGGAACGCAAAAAACCGGGTCGTCCAAAAGCACGTAAGAGATTCCAATTCTCGAAACGTTAAGAAAATGTTTTGTTTAGTATCTAAATCGCAAGGACTCACACTAATTTGGCTACCCTGCGGTTGGTTATAAACACAAAAAAGAAAGTAAACAATTTAAAACAACAATCAATGTCAAGAACAACATTCGAACAATTACTCGAAGCCGGCAGCCATTTTGGGCATCTACGCAGCAAATGGAATCCGGCAATGGCTCCTTACATTTTTATGGAGCGAAACGATATTCACATTATCGACCTGCACAAAACAGTTGTAAAAATCGACGAAGCCGCACAAGCCGCTAAAGACATAGCAAAAACAGGACGCAAAATCCTATTTGTTGCTACAAAAAAGCAGGCAAAAGAAATCGTTGCCGAAAAAGCAAAATCTATTGATATGCCATATATCACTGAACGCTGGGCTGGTGGAATGCTTACTAATTTTCCCACAATCCGCAAGGCTGTGAAGAAAATGACCACTATCGATAAAATGACTACCGATGGTACATTTAATAATGTATCGAAACGCGAAAAACTGCAAATCTCACGCCAACGCGAAAAACTTGAAAAAAACCTTGGTTCTATCGCCGATATGAGTCGCTTACCTGCAGCAATTTTTGTTGTAGATGTGATGAAAGAGCAAATTGCCGTCAAAGAGGCACAACGTCTGGGAATTACAGTAATCGGAATTGTAGATACAAACTCAAACCCAAAAGGTATTGACTATGTAATTCCGGCTAACGACGACGCTACAAAATCAATAGATGTTATCCTTGGAACAATTGCCGCTGCAATTCAAGAAGGAATCGACGAACATAAAGTTGAGAAAAACGACAGCAACGAAAACAGAGACAACAGCGAATCGGCACCACGCGAACGCAAACAGCGAATTAACCGTCGCCCACGCCACGAAAATGCTGACCTGAACGCAAATGTTATCGGAAAGTTTGCTAAAACCGAAGATGAATAATTATTAATTAAGAAAGGAAAAAATTATGGCAGTAACAATGGCTGAAATTTCAAAATTGCGTACAATGACCGGTGCAGGTATGATGGATTGTAAAAATGCACTTATCGAATCGAATGGCGATTTTGAAAAAGCAATAGAAATAATCAGAAAAAAAGGGCAGGCAGTTGCCGCAAAACGTAGCGACCGCGAAGCCTCCGAAGGATGCGTTCTGGCAGCATCAAAAGACGGATTTGCAGCAATTATTGCACTAAAATGCGAAACCGATTTTGTGGCAAAAAATGCAGATTTTATCGCATTAACTCAAAGCATTCTCGACGCAGCAATAGCTAACAAAAGCAAATCGCTCGACCAAGTAAATTCTTTGATAATAGATGGACGCTCGATAGCCGATTTGGTTGTTGACCGTTCGGGTATCACAGGCGAAAAAATGGAACTCGACTTTTACGAATACGTGGAAGCAGCAAGTAGCATTCAGTATATTCACCCGGGTAACAAACTTGCTACCATTGTAGCATTTGCGCAAACGGGCGTTGAATATCAGGTGGCACGCGATGTAGCGATGCAAGTAGCCGCAATGAACCCCGTTTCGCTTGACCGCGAAGCAGTTCCCGAAAAAATTATCAATCAGGAACTCGAAATTGGTCGCGAAAAAGCCCGCGAAGAAGGAAAACCAGAAGCAATGCTTGACCGCATCGCTCAAGGACGACTAAATAAATTCTTTCAGGAATCAACACTCCTCGAACAGGATTTTATCAAAGACAGTAAAACAACCGTTAGTGCATACCTTAAAGCCAATAACGCTACTGTTACGGCATTTAAGCGAGTAACACTTAATCAGGAGTAGTAAAAATTATTAAAATCATACTGAAATGTCAAAAATTTGTCAAATAACAGGAAAAAAAGCATTGATTGGAAACAACGTTTCGCACTCAAAAAGGCGAGTAAAACGCACGTTTGATGTCAATCTGTTTGATAAAAAATTTTATTGGGTAGAGCAGGACACTTGGATTAGTTTGTCTTTGTCGGCTGCCGGTCTGCGCACTATCAACAAGTTAGGTTTGGATGCCGCTATTAAAAAAGCAGCCGCCAAAGGATATTTATACGCATAAAATAGGAGGAAACATACAATGGCAAAAAAATCAAAAGAAGCACGAGTACAAGTAATTCTTGAATGTACTGAACACAAAGAAAGCGGGCAACCCGGAACTTCGCGTTACATTACAACCAAGAACCGTAAAAACACTCCGGGACGTTTGGAATTGAAAAAATACAACCCAATCCTCCGTAAAGTAACCGTTCACAAAGAAATTAAATAAACGAAAGGATATAAAAAATGGCAAAAAAAGCGGTAGCATCGTTACAAAGCGGCGAAGGTCGCGCGTACGCAAAGGTGATTAAAATGATTAAATCACCTAAAACAGGCGCGTATATTTTTCAAGAACAAATGATACACAACGATAAAGTTCAAGAACATTTAGCAAAATAGTTCTCTGCACTTTGTTGACAATATTTACAGTCCTCTCGTTACAAAAAAATGAGAGGATTGTTTGTTGCTATATACTTTAATGTAAAAAATTGATTATATTTGCAAACAACATTAAATTATGCGACAATAGAGTTTATATAGATTAAGCAATATTTTGAATTTTGTTTTTTTCTGGATTGCTTCCACGATAAATCGGGACACGTCGGAAATACCTCGCAATGACGGGAAACACAAGCACAGTCCGCATTGCGAGTAGGGGATAAAAAAAAA
>JAITXR010000244.1 GCA_031284665.1 Paludibacter sp. | reverse complement strand
ATAAGTTTAGTATAAAAAACAATAAACAAGAAAAAAAGTTATTAAAATTATTATATATTCCATTGCATTTTGTTTATCTTTGTAAAATAGTAAACAATTTATTAACAATTAATTAATTATCACTATGAAAAATTTATTTTTATATGTATCAGTTGTTATATTTACATTAGTATTTTTTGTTGAATGTAAAACTTTGACCGCCGCAATTACCGATAAACAATGGAATTTGACCGAAGTACAAGGCTCAAAAGTTACTCTTACCTCCGCACCTTTTCTTGTGATTGCTTCCGAGCAAACCCGTATTTCGGGTAATGCAGGTTGTAATTCGTTTTTTGGAAATTATCAAATGGCTGATAAGGGAAAAATCGCATTTAGCGGCGTGGCAATGACTCGCAAATTTTGTGTCGATTCGATAGCCAATGTTGTTGAAAATCAGTTTAGTAATATCTTTGAAAAAGTCGAAAACTATAAAGCAAACGAAAAAGAATTGACCTTTACGGACAAAAACGGGGTAGTACTTGCTAAATTCAAACTTGCAGAAAAACAGATTAGTGAATAGTTTATAGTGAATAGTTAATAGTTCCCTAATTAGTAGTTTTTCACTATTAATGCAAATCAAAAAGGTACTCAATATCACTAAAATTAGACATAATTCTAAAACAATATGAAATTTAAAAATACTCGATGAGCAGAATCCTTGAAATCGAAAATGTTGTAAAACAATATGACGGACACCGAGCATTAGACGGTGTAACTTTAAATATCGACGATGGCAGTATCTATGGCTTGCTCGGACCAAATGGTGCGGGCAAGACTACTTTAATTCGCATAATTAACTGTATTACTGCGCCTGACAGCGGCGAAGTGAGGCTCAACGGGCGCAAAATTACTCCGCAAGATGTCCGTTTTATTGGCTATCTGCCCGAAGAACGCGGACTGTACAAAAAAATGAAAGTCGGCGAACAGGCTCTTTATTTAGCGCAATTAAAAGGATTGACAAAAAATGAGGCGCTGAAAGCATTGAAATATTGGTTCGAAAAATTTGAAATTCAATCGTGGTGGGACAAAAAAGTCGAAGAATTATCGAAAGGAATGGCGCAAAAAATTCAGTTTATTACTACCATTCTTCATCATCCTCGTTTGATGATTTTTGATGAGCCATTCAGCGGTTTCGACCCTGTGAACGCCGAATTACTCAAAAACGAAATTTTGGAACTCAACCGACAAGGTGCTACCATTATTTTTTCGACACACAATATGGGAACGGTCGAAGATTTATGTCAAGAAATTTCGCTGATTAACAATGCCAAAATTGTTTTACAAGGCAAAGTAGATGAAATTCGTCTTGCCAACGCCACCAACTCCTATTTGGTAAAAACTCGTCAGCCACTCGAAGCAGTCGGTTTTGAAATTATTAACAAACATCAGCACAATAATGTCTTCGAAAGTCTAATTCGCAAAGCCGAAAGCGACAGCAATAATTCGCTTTTGCAACGACTTGTTAATCAGTCCGAAATTCTGAGTTTCGACGAAGTGCTGCCAAGTATGAACGATATTTTTATAAACACTGTCAGCCCGAAATCGTAATGCCAAATCCGCTTTTGCTAATCGAAAAATACTACGAGCCGAGTAGCAAATTATACAAACTTCTTGTTGCCCATAGCGAGCAAGTGCGCGATAAAGCGTTATTTATTGCTCGCCAAAATCCTGAATTACAAATAGATACCACATTTGTCGCTGAGGCGGCAATGTTACACGACATCGGAATTTTTATGTGCTATGCCCCATCTATTTATTGTTTTGGAACACATCGCTATATCGAACACGGATATTTAGGCGCAGAACTTTTGCGCAACGAAGGTTTTGAATCTTATGCTCTTGTGTGTGAGCGACATACGGGCGCAGGAATTTCGTTGAAAATGGTCGAAAGCCAAAATCTCCCGCTGCCTCATCGCGATTTTATGCCTGTAAGTATCGAAGAAAAATTGATATGCTATGCCGATAAATTTTTTTCAAAATCGCAGCCAGATAGCGAGCGGTCGAAAGCCGAAGTTTGCAGTGAATTAAGCCGTTACGGCGACGAGCAAGTTGCGACGTTTGAACATTGGCACAGTATTTTTGCAAAACTCTAATTGAGCAAGCGATACGAAAAACCAAAACTCAGCAATTCCTTAAATTGCATTCTCGCTGTCTCGCCAATTGGCGTGTTGTCGTAGCGCGGATTGAGCGACAAACGGGTTGACAGAAAGCGATTTATAGTAAAATTGCTAATAATTTCCCAATCAACTTCCACTTTCGAATAATTGGTAAAAAATTTCAAATTCGAATCAACTTTAATTTCGCGCGTAGGCTGCCAAGCGAGTTGTGCGGTAAACGACGAGCCAACTTCGCTCAAATGTTGTTTCCCCGCCTCGATACCGTACAAATTTGGATTAAGATTTGGGTGCGACAAACTCATTAAAATATATTTGTACGAAAGCGGCGAAATTTGCAGCGAAAACAATTTTTTGTACTTATAATCCACACCTATATTCATATTAAAACGTAATGGGCTGAGAAACATTGCTTTGCGAATTGAGTCGCTTGTTGATTTATAGTTATTCAGAAATTGAGTTGAAAGTTCGGTCGAGGCACTGTAATACCAATTTCCACTCAGTTTATGCCCAAGTTTATTGGTAAGTTTGAACATATCTTCGTTCACATTTATAGTTCT
>JAITXR010000201.1 GCA_031284665.1 Paludibacter sp. | reverse complement strand
ATTTTTTATTTTTTCAACTATTTTATTTTCAACGCTTTGTTTCATTAAAATGTCATTTGATTTTTCACAGATTTATTATATTTTTGTGAAATAATTATTTTACAAAAGTATGATTAATTCTTGAAACTACAAACAAAAAAAGCAAAAAAAATGAATTAATATTATTCTGTCTATTCAAATCTTTGTTTTTATTTTACCACAAACATCACAAACTTCCCTAACATTTTTTGTATTTCGTTCGTGTGGTCAGTGTGGTTTGTGGTTTTAAATCTTTCTATTCTTTACAGCCCACATTATACAAAAGAAACTTGCAAACCACGCAGGTCTGCAAGTTTTCTAAGCGAATTATGGCATAATGTTTAATTTTCCTTAACTGTTTTCAGTATTTCGTTGTTTATTACAACGGCATATTTTTGGCGCAAAGTTTTTACCCATTCCTGCTCAAGATATTCCTGATAATCGGCAGTAACCGGTCCGCGAACATCCGAATAATCTTCGGGCTTATCTTTCAATATTTTACCAAATACAAAAACGTATGGATATTCGGCAGTAACATCGTAATTTACATTTTTCACTTTGAAACCAAGTTTGTCAATCACCTTGTTATCGCCTTCGACGTATAGGTTTTTCTCGATTTTCACATACTGAATACTGTCGTTGAGCCTGCTGCGTAAAAACTTGTCGATAGAATCGGGCGCAAGATTTTTTACCAATTTTTTTGCGGCTTTCAGTGTATTTTCGTCTTTACACCAAATTATACGACCTTTATAATGTGGTTTCGACCATACATAATCTTTTTGATTTTGGGTAAAATATTGTTTCAATCCATCAATATCTTTCGATGCTTTGTCCCATACTTCGCGGTTATTTACTTCAAAAAGCAAAATTCCATCGTGATATTCGTTCATAAGATTACGGAAATCAGGATATTTATTTTCTAATTGTGAGTCGTAGTATTCCGTCAATTCCGATTCAGTAAATTGAACAAATTTTTCGTTGATTATTTCTTGGGCAATTCTTTTATAAGTCGAAGTATTTTGTTTTATAAATTTAGCAAAATCAGCCTGCGAATAATTTTTATCTGCAAACGAGAAAAGAGGCTTGTTAAGTTTCTCAATTTCAGTCAGATATTCTTCGCTGCCAAATTTATTATTTTGCAACAAAGCCACAAATTCATTCACATTTTCGGCATTGCTCACAAAGTTAAATTCTTGTTTGCAATTATTAATAAAAGCATTTCGTCCTACCGTAGAGCGTTCGTCCTGCATAATACGGTTGTTAATATCGTCTTTCAGTTCAGCGTAAGTGCCAAGCGATTTTCGGTCGAGCAATTTAATTATGTGCCAGCCAAAATCAGACTTTACCGGTTGCGAAATGTCGCCTATATTTTGCAGTGCAAATGCAGCCTGAGACACTTCCGCCACCATTCGCCCTGTACCAAACCACGGCAATTCTCCATTTTGACCGGCAGAACCCGGGTCTTCGGAAAACTGAGCAGCCAGCAATCCAAAAACATCGCCTGCTATTGCGCGTTGATAAAGTGAATCTATTTTGAGTTTTGCAGCAGCATTTTTGAGTTTTGCCTCAGTGCGTTGTTTCGCATCGCTTAGTTTCTCTTCGTCAACCGTGCGAATCATAATATGTGCAGTAAGCACTTCGGCGGGCGCTGGTCGCTGCCCATTAACCTGAATAATATGATAGCCAATGTGAGTTTTGAATGGTTTTGAAATTTCACCTACCGCCATTTTATACGCCCTGTTTTCGAACTCGTACGGCAAGCCCTGCAAAGTGTTTACCCAACCCAAACGACCGTGATTTTGTTGAACTCGGTTATCTTCCGACATATTATCGGCAACTGTTGTAAAACTTTCTTTTACAGGCAATTTTTTACCTTTTACTTTTACTCCTTCGGTCAGACGGCGATAAGCATCATTAATTTTATTCCACGCTGCCAAAGTGTCGGCTTGGCTGGCAGTATCCGGCACAAGTACCAGAATATGGCTTACGTCAACATCCTCTTTCATACGATTATACGCCTCTAATCTAACTTTTTCTTCGGCGGCAGCATCGGTAAAATACTGACGTGTCAGTTGGTCGCGATAACTGCGCAGTTCGTTGCGAAACGAAACGGTAGTATCTATCCCTTGCGTACTTGCCTCTTCGACTTTGAGTTTAAAATTAACAAACAAATCGACATAATCGGCAAGTGTTTTTTTGTCCAAGTCGTTATTACTGTTGTTTTTATTGTAGATATACTCAAATTCCGACTTATAAACCGGTTTTCCGTTAACGGTCATTAAAACCTGATTGTTTTGAGCTAATAATACAGATGATACTGCTAAAGCAAATAATAGTGATAACTGTGATTTCATAAAAAAATTGATTGTTGTTTTTTTTTGTTTATCGATTGATTTTATAATTACGCTGCAAAGATATTATTTTTTATTGAATTTTTATCTTAACCATGTAAAATGCCGTGTTATTATACGACGTTGTCCATTATATTCATCAGTTGTAATTTCTGTGTGTGGAAGCAATGAATCCCCTGCGTATTTGTATTCAACGCTCATTTGAAGTTACCCATTTTTATAATAATATTCGTAGTTTATTTCGATTTAATTTTGTACCAATCTGAAAGCCGGTGCTTTGCGTGCTATTTCTGATGGTGAAATTTTATATTTTGTTGCCGTATTTCGCCAATTAGAAACCGCATTTAACACTTCGGTTTTTATTTTTTGTGCCTGTTTTTCGGACAATAAATAAAATCCGGCTGTACTCATCACCAAATCAATATCCAACGAATTGTCGTTTTCATCAATATTTAATTTTAAGCCGGAGCCGGTTTCATTTGCATTTATATCGAATGCAGGTGCTAATGTCCAGCCGGTTTTCAAATACAAAAAACCATGATTACGCAAATGGTCGTCGGTATTTGATACACAAACCGAAAATAAAACTCGTCTAAAAAGTTGCTCTAAATCTGTTTTTGCATCAGCGCATTGCGCTTTAATAAATTCAACCAAATTGAGATAACTTACACCACTACACGCATCATCGCC
>JAITXR010000179.1 GCA_031284665.1 Paludibacter sp. | reverse complement strand
AGAATGCTGGAAATATGTGTTATCCGTTATTTCTACCGAGCGATAATCCCTAACGGGATTTAAGCCGCAATGCATTGTTGTTGATTTACAGCAAATTATAAAAATACGTCAATGGTAGGCAAAGTTTACCCCGATATGTCGGGGAAGCAATCCGGAACATAAACATTTGTAATTCAAACAATTAATTGCCTCTAAATAAAATATTGATAATAAAAAAATGAAAATTAAACTTTCCGTTCCAATACTGCTTTTCTGCTGTATAAATGTATTTTCACAGCAGTCAATCGATTTGCAAACTTGCATCGAGACAGGCTTGGAACGCAATTTTGACATTAAAATTATCCGAAATACACAGCAAATTTCGGACAATAATCATTCTGTTGGAAACGCAGGAATGTTACCCACGTTGGATTTGAACGCATCCTATTCGGGTACAAATAATAATATTGACCAATTTCCTGCCAATGGGAACGACAAAATTTCTAATTCGGGTGTCAATAATTCAGGTTTCGACTTGGGAATTTCGCTTAATTGGACAATTTTTGATGGCTTTCAAATGTTTGCAAATTATTCAAGACTTGCCGAACTCAAAAAAATTGGCGAACTGAATACTCGTTTCGAAATCGAAAATTTTGTATCCAATCTTGCTGCCGAATATTACAATCTTGTTCAACAATACAACCGCGAACGAAACCTTCGCTCGGCTGTGCGCCTGTCGAAAGAACGACTGAGAATTGTAGAGGCACGCTACAATATCGGCTCAATGTCGCGCCTCGATTTGCAGCAGGCAAAAGTTGATTTCAAAGCCGACAGTTCAAAACTTATCAAACAGCAGGAAAATCTTTTTACCTCGCAAGTCAAAATAAATCAACTACTCGCCAACGATGTACCAACTCGTCGCATCAGCCCTGTTGATACTGTAATCGTATTCAATTCGCTGCTCGACCGCGACCAATTGTGGAATCAAGTGGAACAAAAAAACTCAATTATCAGTTTGGCAAAAAGCGAGCAAAATATCAGTATAATCGATTTGCAAAAGGCGCAAAGTAAAAATTATCCTTACATTCGCCTTTCCGCCGGATATGGCTATTCGGCTGATAAATACGGACTTTCGACACTTAACCGGCAAAATTCTCTGGGAATGAATTATGGGCTGACATTAGGATTTAACCTTTTTGATGGGCTGAACAAAATTCGCGAACAAAGGAATGCAAAACTATCAATTGAAAATAAAAATTTGCAGTTTCAACAACTTGTATTATCTTTGAAGTCCGATTTCTCAAATATGTGGATGTCGTATCATAACAATCTGGGACTTGTGATGCTCGAAGAAGAAAGCCTCGAAAATGCCCACGAAAACTATGATATTGCCATCGAACGTTACAAACTTGGCGACCTTTCGGGCATAGAACTTCGCGAGGCTCAAAACTCGCTGCTCGAAGCCGAAGAACGATTAATACAAGCGCAGTACGACACTAAACTTTGCGAAATTTCGTTATTGCAAATAAGCGGCAATGTTAGCCAATTATTCAAAACCGCCCAAAAATTTTGAATGAACACAATCGAAAGTGAAATATTACAACATCTAAACGACCCTATACAGCGCGAAAAAATATTTTCGCAGGTAGTACGTCTGTATCAAGAGCGCATCTATTGGCATATCCGCAAAATGCTCATAGTGCACGAAGATGCCGATGATGTGATGCAAAACACTTTTATGAAGGCGTGGAACGGGCTGGATGGCTTTCGTGGCGATTCGCTTATTTCAACTTGGCTATACCGAATTGCCACAAACGAAACACTTACATTTTTAGCAAATAAAAAAGCAAAAACTACTATTTCGGTAGATGCTGAAGACGACTGGGTGGCAAATACACTCCGCGCTGATACTTACTTTGACGGCGACGACCTGCAAATACGCCTGCAACAGGCTATTTCGACTTTACCGGATAAACAACGCCTCGTTTTCAATATGAAATATTACGACAATCACACCTACGAAGAAATGGAGGCAATACTCGGAACATCTACCGGAGCATTAAAAGCATCGTACTTTCACGCGGTGCGAAAAATAGAGAAATTTTTTGATATTGAGAAACAATAAATAAACCAACCACATAAAAACAAGTCAAATTTACTAAGACATACAAAAAGAGTAAAGATAAAAGACATAAAGACAAAAGAATATGAGAAATCCGGAAGAAATATTAAGGCAGCGTTTTGGGAACAAAAATTATTTTCGCGTTCCCGACAATTATTTTGATAATTTTGCTAATCGCTGGCAAGACTCACACGCCATTGCCGTAAAATCTGTTACACACTTTAATCTAAATATGCGCACATGGCTCTATATGGCAGCGATGCTCGTTGGAGTGCTTTTTTTGGCACGCACCATTTACAGCATTAACGAAAATCACCGTCAGGCAGCAGCCGAAAACTACGAACTTTACTTGTATTCGCAAGTTGAAGAATCGGATGTGATAGATTACTATTTAACAAATAGTGATTTATAATAATGAGAAAAAAATTTATTACAAAAAAAATTATGAAACGACTATTATTTATACTGACAATTTTTGTTGCCATCGCAGCACAAGCGCAGGATACCCCAAATATCGACGAAATGCACTTGCGTAAATGGAAATACATAACCGACCGCTGTAAACTCAACGCACAAGAATCAGAACAAGTAAAAGCACTGTTTTTGGAATACGAGCAGTCGCAATGGCGATTGATGGAAGAATTTCGGAAAACAATGAAAGAAATGAACGACCGAAAAAAAGATGACAAAAGTTTTGATTATGAGAAGTTTAACGAGATTATTGTGAACAACGACTTCAAAAGAGCAAGAATACTTCGCACATATTATCAAAAACTAAAATTAACAATTTCGGCTGAAAAGATTTTCTGTTTCTTTGATGCCGAGCAAAAATATCGGCACGAACTAATAAAAGATTTTAGGCGTAAGGATAGCGAGCAAAAAAACTCTAATCAAAAAAATTGATAATATTTCTCTAAAAAAGTTGCATTTTAATATAAAATCACTTATCTTTGCAGTCGCTTTTTCTTAAATGGTACCATGACCGAGTGGTTAGGTAGCGGTCTGCAAAACCGTCAACAGCAGTTCGAATCTGCTTGGTACCTCAATACAAAACAAAAAATGGCTTATTTAGCAGTCGTTTTTTGTTTTTTTTGTAAATTTGCAAAAAAACAAAATAATGAATTCAGAACGTTATAACCTGCGAGGCGTATCGGCATCGAAAGAAGATGTACACGCCGCAATAAAAAACAGCGATAAAGGGATTTTTCCACACGCTTTTTGCAAAATCATTCCGGATTTTCTCGGAGGAAACTCCGAATATTGCAATATTATGCACGCCGATGGAGCAGGCACAAAATCGTCGCTCGCATACATTTATTGGCGCGAAACAGGCGATATATCAGTCTGGAAAGGTATTGCGCAGGATGCATTGGTAATGAATCTTGACGACTTACTTTGCGTTGGAGTAACCGACAACATTTTGCTGTCGTCAACTATCGGGCGAAATAAAAATCTTATCCCCGGCGAAATAATTTCCGCAATTATCAATGGCACAAACGAAATAATCGCCGAACTGTCCGCACTCGGCGTAAATATATTCCACACCGGTGGTGAAACTGCCGATGTAGGCGACCTTGTGCGAACAATCATAGTTGACAGTACAGTTACCGCCCGCATCAAACGTTCTGAAATTATCGACAATGCCAATATAAGCGATGGCGATGTAATCGTCGGGCTATCGTCGTATGGACAAGCAACTTACGAAAAACAATATAATGGCGGAATGGGCAGCAATGGACTTACTTCGGCGCGCCACGATGTTTTTGCACATTATCTTGCCGAAAAATATCCTGAAAGTTATGACTCCTCAGTTCCTTCAAACTTAATCTATTCGGGCAATAAAAAAATTACCGATGAAATTGCAGGATTGGGAATTGATGCAGGGAAACTCGTACTATCGCCCACGCGAACTTATGCGCCGGTAATCAAAAAAATCCTTGATGAAATCAGAGCCGAAATTCACGGAATGATACATTGTTCGGGAGGAGCGCAAACAAAAATTTTGCATTTTGTTGATAATCTGAAAGTTGTAAAAAACAATATGTTCGATGTGCCGCCACTGTTTCGCCTTATTCAAAGTGAATCGGGAACAGATTGGAAAGAAATGTATAAAGTTTTCAATATGGGACATCGCTTTGAAATATATTTACCCGAAAAATATGCGAATACGATTATCGAAATATCAAAATCGTTTGGCATAGATGCAAAAATTATCGGATATTGTGAAAAATCAGACGTTCGACAATTAAAAATCGACAGTGAATACGGAAAATTTGAATATTTTTAAAAAAAATTGTTCAAAAATTTGTACAATAAAAAAATTGTTGTATCTTTGCACCCGCATTAGAAAACAATAGGGCGCTTAGCTCAGCTGGTTCAGAGCACTCCGATACATCGGAGGGGTCGGGTATCAGTAAAAAATTGTTCTTTTATATTAGGGGCGCTTAGCTCAGCTGGTTCAGAGCATCTGGTTTACACCCAGAGGGTCGGGGGTTCGAATCCCTCAGCGCCCACAAGTCAATCGCAAAACTGATTGACTTTTTTTATGTCCACATTCTACATATTATATTCAAAAACAGCAGATAAATACTATGTTGGTGCAACTGCCGGAGCAATCGAAGAACGATTACATCGGCATAATACCTATCATAAGAAAGGATTTACACACCAAGCCACTGATTGGATGGTTGTGTATTCGCAAGAATTTCCCGAAAAAGTGCAGGCGTTTGCTCGTGAGCGAGAAGTGAAAGCGTGGAAAAGTCGCAAAGCAATTGAAAAACTAATCAGTCAAAGCACTTAGCTCAGCTGGTTCAGAGCACTCCGATACATCGGAGGGGTCGGGGGTTCGAATCCCTCAGCGCCCACAAGTCAATCGCAAAACTGATTGACTTTTTTTTATGTCCACATTCTACATATTATATTCAAAAACAGCAGATAAATACTATGTTGGTGCAACTGC
>JAITXR010000169.1 GCA_031284665.1 Paludibacter sp. | reverse complement strand
ATTGTCCAAACGAATAAGTTTGCCCAAAACTTCGTTGTTTTCTGCGTTCAGCACTTTTGAAAAACTGTGAATACAATCGTTACTATGTGTCGTTGCAAATACTTGAATATTAAGGTCTTTTGCGAGTTTGAAAATGATTTTCCACAGTTGCTCCTGAACGGTGTAATGCAAGCCGTTTTCAAATTCATCAATTAATAAATAGCCGTTTTCGCAATTTACTGCGGCAAGAATTATAGTGAGAATACGGTTTATACCGTCGCCCATACGGGTTAATAACATTATTTTAGAATTGTCTTCAAAAGTTACTTTTGGTTTGCGTTCCTCATTTTGTTTGTCAGAGATATATGACAAATTATTGATTTTTGACTCAATTATTTTCAATGCATCAATAACAGATTTTTTCTTTTTATCAGATAAAGAAATTCTATCAAATTCTATGTCATTGGAAGTAACATTAGTTCCATTTGCACTAATAAATCTAAAGATAGTTGATGGAATTTTTGCTGCCGGTTTTATTCCAATATAATGATTTGGATATTCGGATAATTCTTTATCAGTTAACAATTTATGTATCCATCTTTTTTCTCCATTCTCATCTTTACTCTGTATGTCGCAATATCTATTGAAAGAGATATTTACTTCAGGATTTTCTCTTTTTTCTCCAACTATTATAGAATTATTGTTGCTAAAGTCTAACAAGTTATCTGAAAAAAGTTGAATGTACTCATCTGCGCTTTCAAAAAATTCTTGTCTGTTATTTAATAAAAAATCTAAAAAACTTATTTGCCCACCACTCGCATAAATTCCCAACGCCTCCAAAATACTCGTTTTGCCGGTATTATTTTTTCCGCAAAGCAAATTTACCTGCGCCACAGAGTCAATCTGGAGTTCTTTCAGATTTCTGTAATTTTTTATATATAAAGAATTTAGCATAGCATAAATTATTATTTTGATTAAAAAATTTATCTTTTATTCTTTTGTTACTTCATTTTCCGGCGTTTTGTCCTCTCCATTCATCGACATTAATTCATCTTGGCGCGAAGTCCATTGTCGTTTGCCAAATATTCTTTCCATATCTTCGGCAAAAATAACTTCACGTTCCATTAGCAGTTCGGCAAGTTCGTTATGACCGGCTGCACTGTCGCTCAGGATTTTTTTTGCTCTTTCAAATTCTACATTAATTATTTTTTTTGCTTCCTCGTCGATTAGTTCGGCGGTTTTTTCGCTATAAGGTTTTGTAAAACCATATTCATATTGTCCGCTCGAATCGTAATAACTCACGTTTGGAATTTCTTTACTCATTCCGTAGTAAGCCACCATTGCGTACGACATTTTTGTTGCTCTTTCGAGGTCGTTGATAGCACCGGTGGAAGTCTGGTGCAGAAAAACTTCTTCGGCAGCGCGCCCGCCAAGCAGAGAGCAAAGTTCGTCGAGCAAATGTTCGCTGTTGGTCAGTTGGCGTTCTTCGGGCAAATACCACGCTGCGCCAAGTGCTATTCCGCGCGGTACGATTGTAACTTTTACAAGCGGATTTGCATATTCGAGCATCCAACTGATAGTGGCGTGTCCAGCCTCGTGATATGCTATCGATTTTTTTTCCGAAAGTGTGATAATTTTTGTTTTCTTTTCCAATCCGCCAATAATTCTATCCACAGCATCCAGAAAATCCTGTTTCCCGATAGTCTTTTTTTCTTTGCGAGCCGCTATCAGAGCCGATTCGTTGCATACGTTTGCTATATCTGCGCCCGAAAATCCGGGAGTTTGTTTTGCTAAAAAGTTTACATCTACTGTTGCGTCAATTTTCAGTGGGCGAAGGTGAACGTTAAAAATTTCTTTTCGCTCGTGTGCATCAGGTAAATCGACGTGAATTTGACGGTCGAAACGTCCGGCACGCAGTAAGGCTTTATCCAAAACATCGGCGCGGTTGGTTGCCGCCAAAATTATTACTCCGCTGTTTGTTCCAAAACCGTCCATTTCGGTAAGTAACTGATTTAATGTGTTTTCGCGTTCGTCATTTCCTCCCATATTTACGTTACGTGCGCGCGAGCGACCAACAGCATCAATTTCGTCGATAAAAATAATGCACGGCGATTTCTCTTTTGCCTGACGGAATAAATCGCGCACACGACTTGCTCCAACGCCTACAAACATTTCCACAAAATCGGAGCCTGACATCGAGAAAAACGGCACATCGGCTTCACCTGCTACGGCTTTTGCCAAAAGGGTTTTTCCTGTTCCCGGAGGACCTACAAGCAGCGCCCCTTTGGGAATTTTGCCGCCAAGTTCGGTGTATTTTGCCGGATTTTTAAGGAAAGATACAATTTCTTCGATTTCCTGTTTCGCGCCTGCTAATCCGGCTACATCTTTGAATGTAATTTTGTTGTTATTATTCTTTTTGTCGAAAAGTTGCGCTTTCGATTTCCCGACTGAAAAAATTCCTCCAAAACCTCCTCCGGAAGCACCGCCCATCATTCTGCTATTCATAAAAATAATAACAAAAACTATTAATAAAACAGGCAATAAATATAAAAATGTACTCAGAAATCCATTGCTTGCCTTATATTCAACCGTACCTTTATATAGACCTTCGTTTTTTGCTTTGCCAATAAAATCGGAAAACGAGTTGATAGATGGCACCATCACTCTGATTTTGCGGTCTGAAGGATATAGTGTAGAATCGCTGCCAAAAATTTTTTGTACATCGGCGGGGGTTATTTTTGCTGACAAGACGTTTTTTTCGACCTGAAATTCAATTTGTTCAACGCTGCCTTGTTTAACATAATCCTCAAAAACTGAGTAGGCTACGTCTTTCATTGGAGTTTTATCGTTCCAAAAAAAAGTTCCGATTAATCCACATATAACAATAAAATAAAGCCACGAAAAACCGAATTTTTTGGGTTTTGAGTTATTATTTCCTAATGGTTTTTGTTGTTGATTTGGTTGCGGTTTGTTTTCCATATTTTAATATTCTTTTTAATCAAGATTTGCTATAATTTTCAAATCGGCATCTGCCCAGAGATGCTCTATATTATAAAATTCACGCGCCGGGCGTATAAAAACGTGTACAATTATTGCCCCATAATCCAATGCCACCCATTCTGCATTTTCCATTCCATCGATGGCAAATGGCTTAATGCTAAGTTTTTCGCGCACATAATCACGAATTGATGCGGCAACGGCTGATACCTGAGTTTTTGAATCTCCTTGACATATAACGAAATAGCTGCAAGGCGCATCGTGAAGTTTAGTCAGATTTACGGTAATAATATCTTTTCCTTTTTTTTCCTGAATACCTTCGATAATTTTTTTTACAATTTGCTGGTCTTTTGTCATCCTTAAATAATAATTGGTTTATGAAACTGATTTGCAAAGATAATAATTTTTATTACTTGCTCTTTACTTTTTCAAATTATTCAAAAGTTATGCCGTAATTATCTTTATGATTAAACTGATTTTTAACTGACATTTACTGCCAAAATAGCAGATGTTTTTTGCCGTTTTTTGCTTTCTTATGTCATTTTTGTATATTTTCAAAGAAAAATACTGCTGGCACAAAGTTTGAAAACAAGAACGCAAACAACAACAAATTTTTTAGAATTATTGAAAATTATTAACTTTTAAATTATATCAAAATTATGGGAAAAATTATTGGAATTGACCTTGGAACTACAAACTCTTGTGTTTCTGTAATGGAAGGTAACGAGCCTATCGTAATCGCAAATTCCGAAGGCAAACGAACAACCCCTTCGGTAGTGGCATTTCTCGATGGTGGCGAACGAAAAGTAGGCGACCCCGCAAAACGGCAAGCAATCACTAATCCAACTCGTACCGTCTATTCTATTAAACGTTTTATGGGCGAATCGTACGACCGCTTGACAAAAGAAATCGCACGCGTTCCTTATAAAGTTGCTCGTGGCGAAAACAATACGGCACGCGTCGATATCGATGGTCGGCTTTACACTCCGCAAGAAATTTCAGCAATAATATTGCAAAAAATGAAAAAAACTGCCGAAGATTATCTCGGAACAGAAGTTACAGATGCTGTAATTACCGTACCGGCTTATTTTAACGACTCGCAACGTCAGGCAACAAAAGAGGCAGGCGAAATTGCAGGTTTAAACGTAAAACGTATTGTAAACGAGCCTACTGCTGCGGCTTTGGCTTACGGTTTGGACAAAACCAACAAAGATATGAAAATCGTTGTGTTCGACTGCGGTGGCGGTACTCACGATGTATCGGTACTCGAACTTGGCGATGGCGTGTTTGAAGTAAAATCAACCGATGGCGATACTCACCTTGGTGGCGACGACTTTGACCAACGTATTATAGAATGGCTTGTGCAGGAATTTAAAAACGAAAACAGCGGAATCGACCTCAGCAAAGACCCAATGGCACTGCAACGCCTGAAAGAGGCTGCCGAAAAAGCAAAAATTGAACTTTCGAATACCACTTCGTCGGAAATAAATCTGCCATATATTATGCCGGTTGACGGAGTGCCTCGCCACTTAGTACGCTCGCTTACACGCGCTAAATTTGAACAACTTGTTGACGATTTGGTACAAAAAACTATTGCACCCTGTTCCTCAGCCCTCAAAAGTGCAGGACTGACAACAAATGATATTGACGAAATAATTCTTGTAGGTGGCTCAACTCGTATTCCGGCAATTCAGTCGGCTGTAGAAAAATTCTTTGGCAAAACACCATCAAAAGGCGTAAACCCCGACGAAGTTGTAGCCATTGGCGCAGCAATACAAGGCGGAGTGCTGACCGGCGAAGTAAAGGACATTCTTTTGCTCGACGTAACACCACTATCGCTCGGTATCGAAACTATGGGCAGTGTAATGACAAAACTTATTGAGTCAAACACTACAATCCCAACAAAAAAATCGGAAACTTTTACCACTGCATCCGACAGTCAGCCAAGTGTCGAAATTCACGTTTTGCAAGGCGAACGCCCATTGGCAAGTCAGAATAAAACAATCGGTCGTTTCCATTTGGACGGCATTATGCCTGCTCCGCGTGGAGTACCGCAAATTGAAGTTACTTTTGATATTGACGCAAACGGAATTCTCAACGTGTCGGCAAAAGATAAGGCAACAGGCAAAGAACAGCGCATTCGCATCGAAGCAAGTTCAGGTTTGAGCGATGCCGAAATCAAACGGATGAAAGACGAAGCATCTGCCAACGCCGAAGCCGATGCAAAGGAAAAAGAACGTATCGACAAACTAAATCAAGCCGACAGCGTGATTTTCCAAACCGAAAAGCAACTAAAAGAAATTGGCGACAAACTTCCTGCCGACAAAAAAGCAACTATCGAGGCTGCACTCGCACGATTGAAAGAAGCCCACAAAACACAGGATATTGCCGGAATTGATGCAGCATTAGCGGAAGTAAATTCTACATTCACAGCCGCAAGTCAGGAAATGTACAACGCCGCAAATGCACAAACAGGTGGAGCAGCAGGCAATCCATTTGCCGACCCTAACAGTCCTTTTGCAGGCGCAGGTAATCCATTCGGTGCAGGTGGACCTTTTGGCGGAGGACAACCCAACAATCCACCCACTAACGACAAAACCGACGACGGTGGCGTAACAGACGTGGATTTTGAGGAAGTGAAGTAATTCAATTACGAATTACGAATTAAAAATTACGAAAAATCGCAGTGAATATTTATTTGCTGCGATTTTTTTTTGCAAAATATATTTGCAGTTAAAATATTTGTTTTATATTTGCAGTCAAAT
>JAITXR010000150.1 GCA_031284665.1 Paludibacter sp. | reverse complement strand
TCGCCATTATCGCGCATACGCATCACACCGAGCACCTTGGCTTCCACCACACAGAGCGGCACAACTTCTATTTGCGAAAGAATTAGAATATCGAGCGGGTCTTTGTCTTCGCAATAAGTTTGCGGGATAAAACCGTAGTTGGCAGGATAATATACCGAAGAGTAAAGCACTCTGTCCAAGCGAATTAAACCGCTTTCTTTGTCAAGTTCGTACTTTGCGCGCGTTCCACGCGGTATTTCGATAATTCCATTTACTATTGCAGGCGTCTTGTCGCCCGGCGACACGTGGTGCCAAGGATTAAATGTGTTAGGCATAAGATTTTATATATTAATGAGTGGTAAATTTACCAACTGCAAAAGTACGAATTTTTCGGAGGAGAAACAACTCCTTTGCAAAAAAAAATATTAGCAAAGACAACTTTACCGCCTCTATTTACAAAAGAATTAAAAGACTTAACTATAAAAACACGAAAATCGGTAAAAATGTTTTAGAATATTAAACCGATTTTTGTATTTTTACGTCTTAATGGTAAAACCGATTTGTTTATGAGAATTATATTTGACAAAATCAAAGAGTTAGAACAAGTGATAGAAAAGCATCAAAATCAGTTATTTTCGTTTGCATTCTATCGAGTTGGCTCGTATGAAGTGGCGCAAGACATTGTGCAAGAGGTGTTTATTCGATTTTATGAAGATATGAGGCGTGTGTCTGCAGCACAAAACGTCAAAACTTATCTTTTCAAATCCATTGCCAACGCCTGCACAGATTATAAAAGGAAATTTGCTAAAATACAATACGTTGATATTGAATGCTTTGCAGATACTTTAATGGACGAAGAACAAAAATCTTGCCTCGCCGAATATGTCAGAATCGAAGATTTTCTCGGAGAATTACCCGAAGAACAAGCCGAAATTCTGCGGCTGAAATTTATTGACGACTTGAATTTTGTCGAAATTTCTCAAATAATCAACGAAAACGTGAATACCATAAAATCGCGTTACAAATACGCAATAGCAAAATTGAAAAAGTCTAATTTAATTGTTAATTTAAACGTTTAATATTCTAAAAAAAACAAAAAATATGAATGAATTAATTCCCAAAATCAAACCCATTGCGCCAAAATCGCTTAAAGGTAATATTATTAATCAAATTAAAAAAGAAAGTAAAATGACAAAATTTAAGCATTTTGCGGCAGCAGCAGCCGTATTGGTGGCAGTAATATTTGTGCCGCTTGTATCTACCAATGGCTCTCAGGCAAAGGCAATGACTCTGCTCAACGAGTCCATTAGTAAAGTGGAAGGATTGAAAACAATGTTGGTAAAATTCCTTGTGAGAACCCCATCACAAGACAATTTTGACTACATTGATATTAACGAAAATTTCGTTGAACACACAATTATCGAATCATTTGAGAATCAGCCAATTTTCAGAATTGAAAAGCCCCAGAGAGTGGCAATTTTTGACGGCAAAACTTCATTTCTGTGGATAAAAACAACCGATGAAGTGCGTGAAGATAAAGGTATCGCAGGCATTTTTGGCGATTTGAATAATCTATTGATTGAGCCAAAAACATTGCTTGAAAATGCTCAAAAATCGGCAAAAAGCAAAGGTGCAAAAGTTGATTTGAAAGAAACAGAAAATCAAATCACACTCACAATCGAGGCTCGCGCACAAGGCGATTTTTCTCAAAGCGATTACACAAGAAATTCAACCATTACCGAATCAGACAACAAGCAAATTTATGTTTTTGACAAAGAAACAAAACTTTTGCAAGGGCTTGATATTTCGATATTTGACGGCAAAAGATACGTTACAATTCTCAAAACTACAAGCATCGAATATAATGTGCCGGTTAATAAAAATGCATTGGTGGCATTGCCCGAAAATCTTGTTCATAAACCTTTGCTGCCGAATGATTTAAGCAATATTTCGGAAAATATTACGGCAGAACAAGCCGTAAAAAACGCGCTCAATTCATTGAAAATAAGCGACATATCACAATATGAGACCTTTTTTTCTCAATATCCAACAGATATGATTAAGAAAGAATTTTATGGTTTAGAAATTCTAAAAATCGGAAAATCGTTTAAATCAGGCACTTATGTTGGCAAATTTGTTCCCATAGAAGTTCGTTTGCCCGATGGCAAGATTCAAAAAACCAATCTCGCCGTTCGCAACGACAACGAAGCCAAAGTGTGGATTTTGGACGGAGGAATTTAACAAGTTCATTTCAACCAGCAACCCCCTATTTGTGCTTTTTCTCCTTTAAACATTCCATATCTCCAAGATATGGAATGTTTTCATTTGCACCGAACGTTTTTTGCACGCTTTGTTTGTCGTTTCGGCTCCGCTCAACGACCCATCGGCGCGGTCGCTGAGCGGAGTCGAAGCGTGTTTGTTATTGCACGCTTTTTTGCCTCTCTCCCTGTTAGGGTTTTTGTGGCTTTTCTGTTCCCGTTTCCCCCAAATGAATTTGGGGGTTATTCACAGGCAACGCCTCACGGCGTTAGGCTTGGGCGTTCGCGTTATGTTGGGCGACCACAAGGGTACGCCCCTACAAC
>JAITXR010000136.1 GCA_031284665.1 Paludibacter sp. | reverse complement strand
TTAGAGATTAGTGATTAATGATTAGTGAAAACTAATTTGGGAACTTTATAAACTTTATAACTTTCAATCTATTAACTAATCAAAATGCTTTTACAATTTGCACAAAATCGTCGCATTTTAGCGATGCTCCACCTATCAAACCGCCATCAATATCGGGTTGAGCAAAAAGTTCGGGGGCATTTTTCGCATTGCAACTGCCACCATAAAGAATCGAAGTATTTTCGGCAATTTGCTTGCCAAATTTTTCGACAATTAACGAGCGGATGTAAGCAAGCATTTCCTGCGCCTGTTCGGTAGTAGCCGTTAAACCCGTACCAATAGCCCATATTGGCTCATAGGCGATAACAAGTTTTGCAAAATCAACTTCCGAAAGATTGAAAACGGTTTCGTCTAATTGACGTTTCACATAAGCATTTTGAGTGTTTGCCTCGCGCACTTGTTTTGGCTCGCCGCAGCAATAAATAGGTATAAGTTGATTTTCGAGCGTCAAAGCCACTTTGGCGTTAAGAATTTCGGAAGTTTCGTGGTAGTACTCGCGGCGTTCGGAATGACCAAGAATTACATACTCGGCGCCGGTCGATTTCACTTGCGCTGCACTGACTTCGCCGGTATAAGCACCGGAAATTTTGTCGGCACAATTCTGCGCTGCAACGGCAATTTTACCTGACGAAAGCGCATCCGCCACACTTGCCAAATGAATAAATGGAGTGCCGATAACTATCTCACAATTAAGGTTTTCGCCTTTAACGGCGTTGTCAATTTCTTTGGCAAGTGCCAATCCTTCGGGCAGGGTTTTGTTCATTTTCCAATTACCCGCAACAATGTTTTTTCTCATTTTGTTTTGTTTGTTTAATTTATTTATTTGTTATTTAGAATGTTTGAATAGTTTGAATGTTTGAATAGTTTGGAGTTTTACCTAATAGTAGTCTTTTCATTTTACATTCTACATTTTACATTTTACATTTTACATTTATTCCTCTTTGTTCTCTCTCAAAACCAATCATCTTTCATTCGCAATTTTAATCAAATACTGTCCGTAAGTATTTTTTTTCAGTGGCTCAGCAAGTTGCAAAAGTTTTTCGCGGCTTATATATCCATTTCTGTACGCAATTTCTTCGAGGCAGGCAACAAATAATCCCTGACGGTTTTGAATGGTTGCAATAAAATTTGAGGCTTCGAGCAGGCTGTCGTGCGTGCCTGTATCGAGCCACGCCATTCCGCGCCCCATAATTTGAAGATTAAGCCGCCCTTCGTCGAGATAAAGGCGGTTTAAATCGGTAATTTCGAGTTCGCCACGTGCCGAAGGTTTTAATTTTTTCGCTTTTTCAATCACATCGTTGCTGTAAAAATACAGACCTGTAACGGCATAATTTGATTTTGGTTTTGCCGGTTTTTCTTCCAGACTTACAACTTTTCCGGCGGCGTCAAATTCTGCAACTCCGTATCGCTCAGGGTCGTTCACATAATATCCAAACACTATTGCTCCGTCGTGCTGCTCGGCTGCATGACGTAAACTGCGCGAAAAATCGAAACCATAAAATATATTATCGCCCAAAATCATACATACCGAATCGTTACCGACAAATTTTTCGCCAATAATAAATGCCTGCGCCAAACCGTCGGGCGAGGGCTGGATAGCGTATTCAATCCGCAAGCCCAAATCGTCGCCCGCAGCAAACAGGTTTTGGTACAAATGAATATCCTGCGGCGTGGAAATTATCAGAATATCGCGAATGCCCGCAAGCATCAACACCGACAGCGGATAATAAACCATTGGTTTGTCGTAAACAGGAATAATTTGCTTTGATATGCTTTTAGTAACCGGATAGAGCCGTGTGCCTGAGCCACCGGCGAGAATAATGCCTTTCATTTTGAATAATGTATTAATTTTTTTTCAACTTGCAAAATTAAACAAAAAAACATTTATATTTGTACCAAAATATATTTTTTTATGACAATAGCAATTTTTGGCAATTCGCACCACGAAAAAATCTCATTGTTTGTGAATCAAATAATCGATTTCTTGCAAACAAAAGGAGATGTAGATTTTGTTTTTGAAAAAAAGTTATTCAACTTAATTTCAGCACACGCACTCAATTATAAAATTATAAACGATTGCGGCGAAAATTTTTCGGCTGATTTGGCAATAAGCATCGGTGGCGATGGTACTTTCCTGAAAACCACTCAGTATGTGGCGCATCGCAATATCCCAATTATCGGAATAAATATGGGGCGGCTCGGTTTTTTGGCTGAAACCGACGAAACGGAAATTTTCAATACTCTAAGCAATATTCTCGCCGGTAATTACACTATCGAGGAACGCTCGCTGCTGCAAATTACGCTTTCGTCGGGCGAGGTGATGGAACGTAATTTTGCGCTGAACGAAATTGCAATTACAAAAAAAGACGAGTCGGCAATGCTAAATATCGCAACAAGCATCAACGGCGAGGCAGTTCACACATATCTTGCCGACGGTTTGTTAATTTCCACTCCTACCGGCTCCACTGCTTATTCGCTGAGCGTTGGCGGTCCGATTGCAGTTCCGCAGGCTGCCGTAACTTTGCTATCGCCGATTGCCTCGCACAGCCTGAATGTTCGCCCGCTAATTATCCCCGACAGTTGGACTATCGACCTTAAAATAATCAGTCGCAATCATTCGTATATGGTGGCAGTTGACGGTCGCCCCAACACTTTGGCTGACGACATTTGTCTGCATATTTGCAAGGCGGATTTTACGATTAAACTCATCCGCTGCGATGAACATACTTTTTTCGACACGCTGCGAAATAAACTAATGTGGGGCGCGGATAAAAGGCAATAAGTTTATCCAATAACTTCTTTAACTTCATTAACTTCTCTAACTTCTATCTTCCATCTTCAATTTAATTAAAAAACTACTAATTTGTAAATTAATCATTAATCACTAATTCATTAATCATTTATTTTGTATTTTTGCATTAGAATTAATAATCAAAATGCAAATTGCC
>JAITXR010000130.1 GCA_031284665.1 Paludibacter sp. | reverse complement strand
AGCATTATTTTTGTGGTGGAATACGGAAAAAGTACAAAAATAAAAAAAAACGATAAAAATTATGATACATACAGTAAATATTGATGACAGAACGGTTTCGGGTCGTCGTTTTGTGCGGGACTATGGGCGTGCTCGTAAAGGAATTACTTTTGTTAATCCCGCAATATCCAGTGTTGTTCCGGAAGGATATTTAACGCACGATGATTTTTGGAAACAAGGGCGTGAAATAATCAATGAAGTTTGTAAAAAAAATGGTGTATTATAGAATCAGAGAAAAAGCCCTTGATAAATATGAACGAATTTGCAGGAATGACCGTAAATGAACGTCTTTATGTTAGTAATAATATGCAGAAATTTGAAAAGGCGTGTAAAAGAAAAGATGTTAATACTGTTATCAGAATATTAAAAGACATTGATGTTGGAAACGAAAATATTGCTGCTATTTTAAAAGCTCACGATTTCCAATTTTGAAATTAGATGAGAATATTGGAGAATTACGTGAACTCGTCAAAATCATAGTAATGTCAATATTGCAATTTCTTGGATAATTAAACCTTAATGTTATGGATAATCAATATTTAGGAATGACCGTAAATGAACGTCTTTATGTTAGTAATAACATAACAGATTTTTACAGGGCGGCAAAAAAGAAAGATGTAAAAAAATACTAACTATTTTAAGAAAGATAGATTTAGATGATGATTGCATTGATGCTATTATTAATAAAATCATATCCTGACCCCACGTTCTGACGATGGCTCCCGCTCCTGCGGGACAAGTTCTGCCTTGTCGGAAATATGAAAGCAGGTTGTACCTGCAAGGATAAAATAAACGAGGGAGAGCATCGTTTTAACAAAAGAAAAACCGCGAAATAACTATTGTAATTGCAGAAAAAATGAACCACAAACCATTACTATATCAACTGACGTTAATAGGATTACCTATCCAAATGCTGCTGTTTTTGTACCTTAATTTGTTAAAACAAGGTGCAGTTGGGGCAAGTTTTTACGTTGTTTTATTGATTTCTTCTGTGCTGTGGTTTGCTGTGTCCCTTGTTCATTTTGTGCTTATAATTAAAAATAAGAACTCGGTTTTTCACTTTATTTTTCAAAGTTGTGGGTGTTTGCTATTAAGCGGAGCTACTGCAATATTTGCTATCATCGAGTTGATTTAGAAAAAATAATATAATCAACGACAGCAATTTTCATAAAAAGAAAATTGCTGTCGTTGTTTGGATTTAAAAATTGCTGTTATTTTATTCCCAGCAATTCCACATCGAAAATTAAGGCTGCGTGTGGTGGAATGCTACCTGCGCCACGTGCGCCGTAGGCAAGGTCGGAAGGGATAAACAAACGCCATTTTGAGCCTGTGGGCATCAGCTGCAAGGCTTCTACCCAGCCCTGAATGACCTGTGTAACGCCAAAAGTAGCCGGTGTGCCACGTGCCACCGAACTGTCGAAAACAGTGCCGTCGGGCAAAGTGCCGTGATAATGAACTTCTACCGTGTCGGAGGCTTTGGGCGTTGCGCCTGTGCCCGCGCTCAGAATTTCGTACTGCAAACCGCTGGGCAATGCCACTACATTGGGGTTTTGCTTGTTTTGCTCCAAAAAAGCCGCACTTTGGGCTTTTACGCCTGCGCTGCTTTCATTTTCTATTTTTGTAAAAAAATCGTTGAGCACCGATTGTGCTTCTTCAATCGAAATTTTTGGTTCTTTATGTTCAAAAATGGCTTTTATTCCCTCTGTGAACTCGTCAAAATCCAGCGACTTAACATTGCTGCTTAATAAATTGCTGCCCAAACTCAATCCGAGCGCGTAACTAACTTTTTGCATTGATTTTTGTATTTTTAAAATTTGAGGTGCAAAAGTACAATTTTTTTTTGAAAAAAAGTTTTACCTTTGTACAAAAAAATAATCCGGTCGGTGCAAAACAGGAAATTATGCCACAAAATCAACCCTTAGTATCTCTGCTTGTAGCCAACTTCAACAACGGACAGTTTGTTGAGGAAACATTGCAATCGGCTGTTAATCAGACTTATCCGAATACGGAAATCATTGTCATCGACGATGCTTCTACCGATAATTCGGTGGCTACTATCAATGCTTTTATTTCAAAAAAATCGGATAAAAACATTCGATTTTTTGAAAATGAGGTCAATTCGGGTGGTTGTGGTGGCATCAAGCGGCAGTGCATTGCCTTGTCGCGCGGCGAATATTTTGCGTTCCTCGACCCCGAAGATACCATTGAACCTGACACGGTGGCTCTGTTGCTCGCCGAGCACCGTCAGCACCCGAATCTAAGCATTGTGTATTGCACTCATTGGCTTTGCAACGTCCGTCTTGAGCCGCAAAGCATTTCTACGTGGGTGGGCAAAATTCCCGAAGGGCAGTCGCACCTCACTTCTACCGGCGGACATATTTCGGCTTTTGCACTCTGCAAACGTGCCAACTACAATGCTACGGAGGGCATTAATGCTGCCTACGAAGTTGCCGAAGACCAAGATTTGTACCTGAAAATGGAGGAAATCGCGCCTGTGCTTTATGTGGACAAAGCGATGTACTACTACCGCAAGCACGACCATAATTCTTCGTGGAACGATGCCAAGCACTACATCAACCTGCGTTGGTATCATTTGGCAGAAAATGCGGCTTA
>JAITXR010000084.1 GCA_031284665.1 Paludibacter sp. | reverse complement strand
ATGTAACTGCCGAGTACGCGGTGATTTATCAGCCAATTGTAAAGTCGCTGCGAGCCACGTGCAAACAATGCTGCCGAAAGCAGCAAAAATGGCGTGGTGGGCAGTAGCGGCAGGAAAATCCCGATAATTCCCAACGCTAAACTTATTAAGCCTAATATAATGAATAATAATTTCAATTTGTTTTTTTTTGAATTGATTGATTGATTGATTGAACTTTTCACTTTTCGTTTTAAAACCCTTATTTTTTACAGTGCCCTTAGTAGTTTTAAGAGTTCCCCCTCATCTTCCCTTATTTTTGCTTTTTACACTATGAAATAAGGGAAGAATGTAGCATACTCAGGCTACTAAGGGTTAAGATATTTTTGATTTGCGAATTACGAACGTCTGCGCGCAAACTTTGATTTTTTTAATCTTTGCGCCCTTCCCGCTTCCGCTTAGACGGAATAAATACTGGCGGGACAAGTTGTGTCTTTGTTAGATATATTTATATTTTTAACGCAAAGACACTAAGTCGGAAAGCCGCTAAGATTCTTATTTTATTTTACATTCTGCATTCGTTAGTTGAGAAACGATGGTGTTGGGTGTTTTATTGCCGTGAGGATAAACTCAACAATGCCTTGTTTGTTGCGCTCAAATTCCTCATTGATATTTTGGCGAATATACGGCACTTCCAATCCTTTGATGGCATACAGAATGATTGTAGCCGACAAATCGGCATCAATGCGCTTAAAAACTCTCTTTTCGATACCGTCTTTCAGTATGTTACGGATATATCCATGCTCTTCCTTGTCGTTGATGCGACGAGCGCGTTCCACTGCATAGATGTCCATAAAAAAGTCGGCACGCAAAGAACCATTGCGCTGCACAGATTCTTTGATAGCGTCTAAGTGCGTAATAATGTGTCGTGTAAGTTTAATGTCGGGTGCGAGCTTTAGTTTAGAAACTTGCTGAATTTTTTCCAAAATGCAACTGAGTTCGTAATTGATAACGGCGTGATATACAGCATCTTTGTTTTTAAAATGCGTGTAGAGCGAACGCCGGCTTTTGCCTGATGCTTCTGCGATGTCGTTCATCGTAATGTTTTTTTTGCCCTGCTCGGCAAATAAAACACGCGCAGTTTCAATTAATTTCAGCTTGGTTTTTTGTATCTTGATTGCCATTTATTTAATTTTCCATTTATTTTTTTTTGCAAAAGTAAGAAAAAAAAGAAAGGTATCAAAAAAAGAAAGGTTGTCTCCCGACAACCCAATCTTTATATTAACCTTAAATCTAATACCATGAAAAACACGGTGCAAAGGTAATGCTATTTTTTGTATTGTGCAACATATTCTCGCTAAATAATGTATTTTTAACAATCATTAATCATCAAACCACGTAAAACAACATTTATTAAGAAATAAATTATTTCTTGGGGTATAAAAACAAGAAAGGTTGTCTCTCGACAACCCAATCTTTATATTAACCTTAAATCTAATACCATGAAAAAACACAGTGCAAAGGTAATACTATTTTTTGTATTGTGCAATACTTTTAAAATAAAAATATTATTTTTGTAGTAAATATTATTGATATATATGCTAAAAAACAGGTTTCAGGGGCTTCTTGCTGCGAATATTAATTTACTAACACAGGCAAAAAAAATGACTATACAACATATTTATTTTTTTTGCCTGTGTTTTTTTTGTATTTTTGTAGTTTCATTTTTATAACTCTAAAAAAAACTTTGGTTCTAATCTGTGTTTTGTATAACAAGGACACGCATTTTGAAAATATGAGAAACAAAATCACGCACTTATCGGGTTTTTACTGCTTTATCGCACTGTTATTGACGCTCTCTCAATTTGCAGGCGCAGTACCTGCACCACCCTATCCGGTAAGTTATACTTTGCCCGACAGCAGCACCATTACTATTCAACTGCATGGAGATGAGTTTGCGCATTGGGCAAGCTCGTCCGATGACTACACTTTGCTGCACAATGCGGCGGGCTTTTATGAGTATGCCGTAAAAGATGCCAGAGGCGATTTGGTGGCTTCGGGAATGCGGGCAAAAAACATTGCGGAGAGAACAGTGGCTGAGCACGCTTTTTTGCAACAAACACCCCGAAATCTGAAATTTAGTGCTACGCAAATTTCGATGATGCAGCAATTGCGCCAAACAAGAGATAATGCAATGCGCAGTTACAGTGCGCAGGCTGGCGACACAGCACCAACAACAACACCACAACACGCACCAGTGGTGGGAGTGGTGCACGCGCCACTGATTTTGGTAGATTTCCCCGGAAAACCTTTTACCCGAACGCAAGCCGATTTTCAGGCTTTGATGAACAATGTGAACTACACCGCTACTTCCGATGGTGCTATTACGGGCAGTGTGCATGATTATTTTTTGGCAAGTTCCTATAATCAATTGAATTTTCAGGTTGATGTTTTTGGACCTTTTACCATGTCACATTCCATTGCTTATTACGATGAAACTTCAAATGGAGATCCAAGCCAAATGGCTCGCGAGGCGGCTATTGCGGCAGACGCTGCCGGTTGTAATTTTGCAAATTACGATGTAAATAACGATGGAATTGTTGATGGGATACATATAATTTTTGCAGGCTACGGACAAGAGGCAGGTGCTCCTGTGGGACAATCTATTTGGTCGCACGCTTGGGCTGTTTACGGTACTCAGCTACGACTTGACAATAAACGCATTTCCAGTTATTCCTGTTCGCCCGAATTAAGAAATTCTTCAGGCACATCTATGACTTATATCGGTGTGATAGCACACGAATTGAGCCACGTTTTTGGACTGCCCGATTTGTACGATACCGATTATGCCAATAGTGGTGGGCAGGCAGTTCATTTAGACCAATGGGATATTATGGCTTCGGGCAGTTGGAATGATAACGGACGAACGCCCGCCTTGCACTCGGCTTATTGTCGCGATTTGCTGGGCTGGGTAACGGCTGTGGAACTCGACAACACGCCCGCAGATATAGTGTTGCCCAATCCTGCATTGCAAACACAGGGTGTGGCTTACAAAGTGAATACCAACACACCACGCGAATATTTTTTATTGGAAAATAGACAAAAACAAGGTTGGGACACCTTTATCCCTGCAAGTGGCTTGCTGATTTATCATGTGGACAGCAATTATATTGCAATAGCAGGAAATTCAATTAATGCAAATCCCACACATCGGGGATTGTATGTGAAACAAGCCGGAGGTGGCGCGAACAGTACCAATGGCAACAGGACAATAGACCCGTATCCGCAGGGCAGTAACAATAGTTTTACCGATTCTTCCACGCCAAATGCAAAATCGTGGGCAGGGGCAAATACCATTAGACCCATTACGGATATTACTCATAACACTGCAAACAGAACCGTTTCGTTTAAGTTTTTGGGCGGAGAGGGCTTTTTACTGACAGTGGATATTGACAGTATTGTGCTTAATGCCGATTCTGTTTACGATGTAAATTTTACTTGTCAAGGAGATTTTCAGAGCGGCAATATATTTAAGGTGCAACTGTCGGACAAATGGGGTTATTTTGAATCTCCAACAGATATAGGCACATTGAATTTTGCTTACTCCGACCTGCAAAACCCTTTTAATGGAACTATCTCCGTTACTATTCCAAGCAATATTGAGCCGGGCAGCGAATACCGCATCAGGTTGCAAAGTACCAATCTCGCACTTGTAAGCAATGATAACGGAACAGATATTAGCATCAATAATCCATTTTATATCGACCCGTTTGTGACAGCAATCCATGCCAATGGTTCGATAGAATTGGATTTTGTACAGTCGTATCCTTATGCTTGGGTGGTTGATGAAGTGAATGGCTATGTAAAAAGCAGCAATCAGGGAGTAAATATCAGCATTTCTTCTTTTACCAGCTCTGTGTCAAATGCCTACGGTACCGAGATTTCGTTTCAGCACTTTGTAAGTAGCGAAAACAACTACGATTTTTTAAATTTTTATGTAGATAATGTTTCTAAAATACATGCTTCGGGAACTTCACAAACGAATTTTGCATTGTTTTCGCAAACTTTATCTCCCGGAACACATACGCTGAAATGGGAATTTACAAAAGACCAATATGCAGAAGAAGGAGCAGATGAGGCAAGAGTGAAAGAACTGAAAGTGGTGTATCTGAACGATGATTTAACCCTTTCTGTCACAGAAGATGCTTTGGAAGCCGACAGTACATATAATGTAACTTTTAACGGAAGCGGAGAGTTTGCCAGCGATAATGTGTTTAATATTGAACTCTCTGATAAATTCGGCTCTTTT
>JAITXR010000039.1 GCA_031284665.1 Paludibacter sp. | reverse complement strand
GCGGTTTGCCCTTATATTCATAGTCAATTTTCAGCATCGGCGTGTTGCCAATGATAGATTTTAGCCCTAACAGGCGAGTTTGTGTTTCTTTGTTCATAGTATTTTTAAGTAAACGAGTTTTAAAGTAAACGAGTAAACGAGTAAACGAGTAAACAAGTTACGAGTTACAAGTTACAAGTTACGAGAAGGGGGTTGTCATTATCTCCCTCTGGTCGATGACCGTTGGTTCCGAAGAATGAGGAATCTGTTCGTTCCCCCGAGCTGCGCTATCGCTGGCACGGGGTTAATCATAGTTTAGTCCTACGGACTTTCGCGCCTTTTGTTACTTAATTCTTAATTTCTTGTTAGTAGTGGTGCGTTAATTTTTAACATTTAGTTTTAATTTATTGTAACTCGTAACTCCGTTTTCTTGTTTCCCCCGAGCTGCGCTATCGCTGGCACGGGGTTAATCATAGTTTAGTCCTACGGACTTTCGCGCGCCTTTTGTTACTTAATTCTTAATTTCTTGTAACTTGTAACTCGTAACTCGTAACTCCGTTTACTCGTTTACTCGTTTACTCGTTTCCTTGTTTACTGTTGTTTATGTGCTTTTTTCAGTTTTGCCAATGCGTTTACAATGTCTTTTCGTTCGGCGAAAGCACTAAAACGCATATAATTGTCGTTTGCTGCCCCAAATACGATACCGGGCGTGCCGGCAATTCCGAAATCGAACAAAAGAAGATTAAAAAACTTCCACGATGTTTTTCCGTTAGGGATTTTGAACCACACAAAAGGAGAGTCTGTGCCGCCATATACTTTCCATTTCAGTGCCAGCAGTTCCTCGCGAATGAGCGATGCATTGATATTGTAATAATTGACAAGTTCTGCAATTTCGCGTTTGCTTTTTTGCGTGTAGAGTGCTTCTGCAGCACATTGCGAAACGTGTGAAACGCCATTGGTCAGGTTGCTGATACGTTTTTTCCACAGTTTGTTAAGCGAAAACCATTCATCGGCTTCGAGGGTGTTTACCTGCAATTCGGTGGGCATTACCACAAATCCACATTGCAAGCCTGCAAATCCCACGTTTTTTGAATAACTGCGCATTTCTATTGCCACTCTTTTAGCCCCTTTTATTTCGTAAATGCTACGTGGCACATTTTTATCATTAATATATGCCTGAAAAGACGCATCGTAAATAATAATACTTTGGTTTTCGGTAGCATAATTCACCCAGCGTTTCAATTCTGTTTTGTCGAGCACCGTACCGGTTACGCTGTTGGGGTTCGACAGGAAAATTACATCAACGTGCTCTTGCGGCAATAAAGGCACAAAATTTGTTTCCGCATCGCATTTCAGTTGCACCAAATTACTCCATCTGTTTTCGTCAATTGCCAATCCTGCGCGTCCGGTAAGCACAATTGTGTTGTCGAAAGTGGCATCAACAGGTGCTGTAATTGCCACAATATTGTTTTCGCCCAACACATTCATTATGCCCTCAAAATCGGAATTTAAGCCCGAATTAATAAAAATAGCCTCTTTGTCAAATCTTACGCCGCAAGTGTAACTGTAGTCTTTTATAATTTTATCTATCAGAGACTCATTGCCTTGTATCTGTATGTGCCCTTTGGAGGTGGCACACAAACTTAAATCTTCCACTGCCTTATTCATTGCCAACGACACATCGGTAAGCAGTGGTTTAACAGGACTGACATCGCAAAATCTAAAAACTCTCGTCCCCACATTCAACACACGAAAAGCATTGATTTGCCTCTCAATGTCTTCCGCATAAGTCGTTTCGGGGGATACTAAGTAATTTTCGTTTACCAATGCCATAATAGTCAGTTTTTATTAAATAAAAGTGCAAAATTGCAAAAAAAAATCGAACTGCACAATACAATGCTTAAAAATTAGAAAAAATATGATTTATTATTCTGAAATACAGAATGGTATAATTTTTGTTGTTTTTATTTTATAAATCTTCTTAAATATGAAATATTCTTTGTTTATTATCATTAGCAGTTTTTTTGTGTTGTTTTCGCAGGCACAACTATCATCTTATCAGTTTTCACCGGATAGACAACGAAAAGCTGGCGATGCATTGAGTAAGAAAGATAGTATTATGCAAACAAAAATTAACACACCTTATAATTTCGAGTTTAAGGCTGTGTCGTTATCAGGAGATACCATTACAAACAATGATTTAAAAGGGAAAGTTACTTTTATCAATTTTTGGATGGAAGCCTGTGCACCCTGTTTAGCCGAAAAAGACGATTTGGTTGCATTGTATCGCACTTTTAGGATTAACTCATTTTTTCAATTTATATCATTTACCAAAGAAAACAGCGACATAGCCCGCAGTACTGTAGATAAATATCATTTGCCTTATTCTGTTTATCCCATTGCGATGGATTGCTACAGATTGAACTATCAATACGGTTTTCCTACAAGTTTAATCATAGGAAAAGATGGAAATCTCAAATATTTTAATTCAGGTATGCATCTTGATAAAGAAAAAAGAGCACAGATGTATAAGATTTATTATGATTACATACAAAAATTGTTGATGGAATAGAACTGTTGGTGTTAAACACAATAATAACACAATGATATTCAAAAAAATAACGCCTCATAATCATTTCATTGATTATGAGGCATCATTTTTGAGGTACTTGGCGGATTCGAACCGCCGTAAACGGTTTTGCAGACCGGTGCCTAACCACTCGGCCAAAGTACCCTGTTGGTTTTTGAGAGTGCAAAGGTAAGGAAATAAATTAAAAATTAAAAATTAAAAATTAAAAAAATCCATCAAAATGATTTATTTTTCTAATAATCAGGCATTTAAAAATTCATTAAAATTATTTTTTTTTTCAAGATGAAATACTTACTTTTGTGAAAAATTTTACCTTATGGATTATAACAAAATTCCTTCGCCTTGCTATGTAATTGACGAACAGTTGCTTAGAGAAAATCTGACATTGATAAAGTCGGTAAAAGAACGTGCCGAAGTGGAAATTATTTTGGCTTTCAAGGCTTTTGCCACGTGGAAGGTTTTTCCTATCATTCGCGAATATATTGCTTGCAGCACTGCAAGTTCGCTTTCCGAAGCACGTTTGGCGGTGGAGGAAATGGGCAGCAAGGCGCATACCTACGCCCCTGTATATACGGCAACGGAATTTCCGCAGATTGCAGCGTGTAGCAGCCATATTACATTTAATTCGCTGGCGCAATTTGAAAAATATTTTCCGCAAACACAAAATCACAAACATCAAATTTCCTGCGGTTTACGCATCAATCCCGAAGTGTCGGTGGTGGAAACAGATTTGTACAATCCTGCTGTGGCAGGCTCGCGCTTGGGCATTGTGGCTGCTGATTTGCCCGAAAAACTCCCCGAAGGCGTAGAAGGATTGCATTTTCACGTGCTGTGCGAAAGTTCGTCCTACGATTTGGAAAAAGTTTTGAACGCGGTGGAGGCTGATTTTGGAAAATATTTCTCGCAAATAAAATGGCTGAATATGGGCGGTGGACACCTGATGACGCGCAAAAATTACGATGTGGAACATTTGATTGCGCTGCTCAAAAATTTCAAAGTAAAATATCCGCATTTGCAAATTATTTTGGAGCCGGGGGCGGCTTTTGTGTGGCAAACAGGCGTGTTGCTTGCCACAGTGCAGGATATTGTTGAAAATCACGGTATTAAAACGGCGATGCTCGATGTGTCCTTTGCTTGCCACCTGCCCGACTGCCTCGAAATGCCCTACAAACCCACTATTGCCGGTGCAACGGACGAAGTGGTGGGCAAACCGACTTACAGAATGGGCGGTAATAGTTGTCTGTCGGGCGATTATGTAGGTTCTTGGTCGTTTGAAAAACCGCTGACCGCAGGCGACAAAATTGTGTTTGAAGATATGATTCATTACACCACCGTAAAAACTACACTGTTCAACGGCGTATCGCACCCAAGCATCGGTATTTGGACGCAAAACAATGACTTCCAACTAATTAGAAAATTCGGATACGAAGATTACAAAGGGAGAATGGGTTGAAATGCTTTTATGTAGGAAAGGAAAATGCAAAAAAATCCCCTCCAAGTTCTCAAAAAACTTGAAGGGGATTTTTCTTTAACGCTTTTACTTTATTATCACAGGCAGTTCATTCGTGTGCGCAGAATATTCTTCCCAATTATCAAGTATTAAAACATTATTATACCAGATTTTGTCCCAAACATTATAAAGAGTTCCTTGGGAAGTCGGCTTATCTCTGTTACCTCTATACGAAATAAAGGTTGTATAGAGTGTGTCAATGTCGGTAGAGTTCCATTTAATATAAGTTGTTACATCTCCTGTATCTTTCATTAAACTGTTTAACATTACACCAATGAGATATTGTTCTCCATAGTTCCCTATTCCAAAACCATAAGGAGAATCGAGACCTTGATGGTAGAATAATTTCACAGTTCCATCGTTTAACACGTGATATATTTCAATGCTATCCTTACTGTAACTGTTTGGGTTATTCGGATTGAGCAAATCTACTCCATCACTGTTTTGAACCCTGAATGTACAGCCATGGTCAATATAAACACCCCAAATTATAGGCTCTTCATTATCGCCGCAAGCACACAAAGACAAGGCTGCCAATACAATAAATACAAACTTCCTAAAGTTTTTCATATTTCTCTATTTTTTAAGGATGAATATTATTTGTTTTTTTAACAACCTTTTTTCTTTGCAGAAATATATTGTATTTGTGATGTTTGGTCAGACACTAAAAACCAACCAATGAAATTGGAGTCTGCTGTTTTTTCCTCAAAATAAGCAATTCCTTGATAATCATAAATATCACAAACAAAAAAGCCTACATCTGTCTTTCTTGCAAAAGTAATAGCATCCATATAATGGTTAAAATGTTGAGGTGTCCCAATAATTTGCGAATCAAAATGAGCATTATCAATAGATATGTCAAAATAGACAACGCTATTTATAACCTGAATTTGATATTCTAAAATAATGTTTTTTGTTGTATCTTTCATTTTAACATAAACAGGCTCACAATATCCTTCGCAGTCAACATCAGGCGAAATATCAAAGTCGTAACTTTCCCAAAAATACACCTCTGTCACAACAAAATTCATTGTATCTACAATGCCATTTACATTTGGGTCAGAAATAAAAACTACTTTTTGATTTTTTTCATAAGGAATATACTTTGCTATAAAATCCTGCGGAAATTGTTCGCAAGATACTGTTTTCCCTTTCTCACTACAACTTGCTGTCAACAAAATAATTACAGCAATAAATACAAATTTCTTCATTTTCTTTATTTTTTAAGGATGACTATTATTATTTTTTACGTCTTTTTTTTTGAGCAACTAATGACAATAAATTAAGAATGTCATAATTGCAACCACAACAATAAGATTTATTAGTACTTGCGAAATTATCCAATATTTTTTT
>JAITXR010000382.1 GCA_031284665.1 Paludibacter sp. | reverse complement strand
GGTTTAAACTCAATAATTCTTCCTAATTCAGTAAAATCAATTGGCGATGATGCCTTTCTCTATTGCAGTGGTTTAACCTCAATAATTATGTCTAACTCAGTAAAGTCAATTGGCAATTATGCCTTTGCCTATTGCAGTGGTTTAACCTCAATAATTATGTCTAACTCAGTAAAGTCAATTGGCAATTATACTTTTGCCTATTGCAGTAGTTTAACCTCAATAACAATTCCTGATTCCGTAACGTCAATAGGCGGGAGGGCGTTTTATGGCTGTAGCAGATTGTCTTCCATCACAAGTAATGCAATAGTTCCGCCTGCTATTTATGATAATACATTTGTTTCTGTCCCGAATAATATTCCTGTCTATATTCCCTGCGGAACTTATAGAGATTATTTAACTTCTGCTTGGGAAAATTATTTTACAAGTTTTGTAGCAGAGGGAATGACAACATCATCTTTTGACAAAACCATTTGTTACGGCACAACTTACACTGACGAAAATTTCAATAATTTGGATACAATTGGCATTTATCCTGCTTATATAACAAATGCCAACGGTTGCGACAGCGTAATCACATTAAATCTTTCTATTACCGACCTCACGCCAACGCAGTCAATTTGTATGGTTTCGGTTGATGACAACAATCATAATCAAGTAGTTGTGAAACGCAATGAAGAAGTTGTATCTTACAATATTTACAAAGAGGGAGCGCAAAACGGACAGTATGATTTTGTGGCAAATGTGCCTTATGATGCTGAAAATTTATGGACAGATTCCGCGAGCAATGCAAAAATTCGTTCTTACAGATATAAGGTTTCGGCTGTAGATACTTGCGGAAATGAATCTTATTTAAGCAATGCTCACAAAACCATGCATCTTACTCTAAATCAAGGACAGAACAATACTTGGAATTTGATTTGGACTGCCTACGAAGGTGTTGGTTATCAAACTTATAATATTTATCGTTCGTCGGGCGACTCTAACGAAATGGAGTTAATAGGCACAATGCCAAGTGGCAATACTTCTTTCAGCGATTTTTCGGCACCTGCGGGCTATGTTTATTATGTGGTGGAAATTGTGCTTGACGAGGCTTGCGTATCTGCGCCTGTCGGCATTCGTCAAAAAGCACCGACAACAAGCACTTTCGGCACATCCATTCGCTCAAATATCGTTACAAACAATCCCAATCCTAATGCAATAAACGTGGTTTCGGCAAGCAATATTTCTATTTTCCCTAATCCTGCCACAAACCAAATAACCATCAATGGTGTAGAAAACGGTGAAAATATTGCAATTAGCGATTTATCCGGTCGTACGCTGCGTAATTACGATTTGCAAATTACGAATTACGGTGTTGCCACAGTCAATATCAGCAATTTGGCATCAGGCGTGTATTTGGTGCGTGTGGGAAATAACATTGCCAAATTAGTGAAAAAATAATCGGTTTTGAACTACGATTTTGTCAAGATTTTCTTGATTAATAAGATTGTGTAGGGATAGAAAATTTTCTGTCCCTATTTATTTTATGATAACTCAATGTTTCTTTTTTTCGTCTGGATTGCTTCCACGATAAATCGGGACACGTCAGGAAATACCTTCGCTAATCGGTTTGCCGCTTGGTTTACCAAGAATGACGGGCTGCGGCTGCTGTTTCACATCTTATCTTGTTAATCCTTTAATCCCTAACTCCGCTCATTTTAGGTAGTCTATTTGGATTTTGGCGAAAAGCCGTTGTGTTTTTTGTGTGATTTCAGACAGATGCCACTGATTTCTGATTTTCATTTTACAAATGGCTTTTGATTGTTCTATAATGTCTTTTGGCGAGTATTTTGAAAGCAGTTCTGCCTGTAACAATCTCGCATATAACTTGTAATAGGCAATCATAGCTATAAAGTTGGCAAAAAGCCAACCCTCAAGCACATAGCGATTTTGCATATACGAAACATCGGCATCAAGATAATTTTTGTAACTGTCAAACATAACTTCTACCTCATTGCGCTGCTTGTACGATTCATAAATAATTTGCTCAATAACTTTTTCGGGTTTTGGATTCTTTTTTTTCTTTTTATTGTCAGCATTTATTTGATTATCAACTCTATAAACAATAGTCAATGTCCCAAAATGGTTCAATTTTTTGTCAAAACCCTCGCGTGAATACTTTTCAGGATGAGTCTCTATTCTTGATAAATAATCACGTTCTTCTTTTATTCGCAGTGATTCGTCAAGAAATGTAATTAGTTTATAATCACCATTTTGATACGAATAATACCAGATAATTCTTTCTTGAAAAATAAAATATTTCAACTCTTTTTTGAAATTTATTTTTTCGAGTGGCGCAAAGTCAATCAACGAATTATTTCTGTGCAAAGGAATGATATATGATAGATTTTCTTCATTCATCATTGCAATATTGTCGGCACTGAAAAATCCTTTGTCGGCAATAAATACAACTTTGTTTTTCACTTTCATTTCATTGATACACAACGACATTGATTTCACATCTGTAATATTTCCATTTATCAAACGATAATAAATCGGCTGTTTCATTTGAGCCGAAAAAAGATACATCAGACGAATCTGTTTGTCAAAATCGAAGTTTGGATTGTAACCTTTTGCATTGACAGCCAAATTTTCCGACAAACTCAATGCGTGTGTGGAGTCCATTAACACAAAGTTTTGTTCATCAGGTACATCCTTCAATTGTGTTTTCATCCACTCCACAACATTCTGACGGTTTTCGCCAAAATACTTCAAAGTATCGGAAACAGTTTTGTCCGAAAACGATTTTTTTGCCCAAAAATCAGAACAAAAATCGTGCGAATGGTAGTCTTTCGCCCGTTTTATCGGCGTTTGATATGCCCAGCGCATCATAGAAAAACTAAGCAAAGTATTAGCCCGTTCCTCACCAAAAACGGCTTTCAGAGATGCAATTTCTTCTTTCATCAGGTCTGAAAAAAGATTATAAACGCCAAAGGTTTTAATATCAACTTGTGGCAACTCCTCACTCTTATGTCTCAATTCGTTTTTAGACGAAGGCACAAAACCGTCTTTTTCAGTGATTTTGCCAAGCAAATGTTCTGTTTTTTTAATAGTTTTTTTCTTTTCCTTGTCGTATTTATAACTCACAGCATACTTATAATAGTGTCCGCTAATTATTTTAATTTCCGTTCCGCGTTCTTTAAACGGCTGAATCCATTCTGGTAAATACATAGTTGTTTGATATTTAAGTGATTAGTATTTTTGCAATAACCTAATTAGGTTATTGCAAAAATATATAAAAAAAACAACACTTCCAAATAATAATGCTGTTTTTTTTATTTTTTTTATTAGACGGGGTAATTTTGAACGGAGTTAGGG
>JAITXR010000349.1 GCA_031284665.1 Paludibacter sp. | reverse complement strand
GCAAGCACGGGCGGCAGTTTCAGCACCACGCGCACTTCGCCACCTTCGAGAGGCTCTTCGGTGTAAGCAGCAGCCATTATCGAAAGGAAAGTTCTGTCCACACCAATGGAGGTTTCAATCACATAAGGCGTGTAGGATTGGTTAATTTCGGGGTCGAAATATTTGATATTTTTGCCCGAAAATTTTTCGTGTTGGCTCAGGTCAAAATCGGTGCGTGAGTGTATTCCCTCCACTTCTTTGAAACCAAAAGGCATTTCAAACTCGATGTCGGTGGCAGCGTTGGCATAGTGAGCGAGTTTGTCGTGGTCGTGGAAACGGTACTTGTGGTCGCCCAAGCCAAGTGCTTTGTGCCAGCGCAACCGGAACTGTTTCCAAAACTCAAACCACTTCATTTCCTCGCCCGGACGCACGAAAAACTGCATTTCCATTTGTTCAAATTCGCGCATACGGAAAATAAATTGCCGCGCCACTATCTCGTTTCTGAACGCTTTACCGATTTGCGCAATACCAAACGGAATTTTCATTCGTCCCGTTTTTTGCACATTGAGGAAATTGACAAAAATTCCCTGCGCGGTTTCGGGGCGAAGGTAAATTTTCAGTGCACCGTCAGCCGTAGAGCCAATTTCGGTGGCAAACATCAGGTTAAATTGGCGCACATCTGTCCAGTTTTTTGTGCCTGAAATGGGGCACACAATTTCGTAATCGATAATAATTTGTTTCAGTTCTTCCAAATTATTATCGTTCAATGCTTGGGCAAAACGCGCGTGCAGGATTTCTTTTTTCTCTTTATTTTCTAAAACGCGCGGATTTGTCTGGCGAAACAAGTCGGCATCAAAAGTTTCGCCAAAGCGTTTGGCAGCTTTTTCCACTTCTTTTTCAATTTTATCGTCGAATTTTGCGAGCAAATCTTCAATGAGCACATCGGCTCGGTAGCGTTTTTTGCTGTCGCGGTTGTCGATAAGCGGGTCATTGAACGCATCAACGTGCCCCGAAGCCTTCCACGTGGTGGGGTGCATAAAAATGGCGGCGTCAATGCCCACCACATTGTCGTTGAGCAAGGTCATCGCCTCCCACCAATAGCGTTTGATGTTGTTTTTGAGTTCTACGCCGTTTTGACCGTAGTCGTACACTGCGCCAACACCGTCATAAATTTCGCTCGAAGGAAACACGAAACCGTATTCCTTGCAGTGCGCAATCAGTTTTTTGAAAATATCTTCCTGTGTCATTATTATTTTTGATTTATTATTTACTTATTTTTTCACTTACCCCGAGCTGCGCGAGCGGGTTTATTATTTTTCTTAGCGGCTTTGTATCTTTGCATCGTAGCGTTAAATATATTTATTTTTTTAACGCTACGATGCAAAGTCGGTACTTGTCCCGCCTAAGCGGGAAAGCCGCAAAGATTTTATTTTTCGTTTTTTAGATTCTTCGCTATCGCTCAAAATGACAAACCGTTGTGCCGTCTTGTAACTCGTAACTTGTTTCTTGTAACTTTATGAACTTTACAAACTTTATAACTTTACAAACTTTACAAACTTTACAAACTCCTTTTTGTCTTTTCGACTGCAAAGATACATAAATTTCGAGAATTATACACAGAATAAAAAAACTAAAAAAACCAAAGAAAGATTGATTTTTATTCTATGCGCTTGGAAATCTCGAAAAATTCATCTAATTTTGCATTCGTAAATTTATCAACTTGTAATTAACTAATTAATAAATAAATAAAATGAATATCACTCACATTGAACATCTCGGCATTGCCGTAAAAAGTTTGGAAACAGCGATTCCTTATTACGAAAACGTACTTGGACTAAAATGCTACAACATCGAAACCGTTGCCGACCAAAAGGTTAAAACTGCATTTTTCAAAGTTGGACAAACAAAAATTGAGTTGCTTGAGCCAACAAGCGAAGAGAGCACCATTGCCAAATTTATCGAAAAACGTGGCGAAGGTGTGCATCACGTGGCTTTTGCTGTGCCCGATGTGGCTTCGGCACTCAAAGAGGTAGAAGAAAAAGGCGTGCAACTGATTGACAAAGCACCGCGTGCCGGAGCCGAAGGGCTTAATATCGCATTTTTGCACCCAAAATCTACTCTCGGCGTGCTGACAGAACTTTGCGAACAACCAAAGTAAAACACTTTTGTTGTAATTTACCCATAAAAAAAGACACGATGTTTCGTGTCTTTTTTTTATTTATCGGTCTGTTTTATTTCACAAATTTTTTCACAATAACACTTGCATTGTGTCCACCAAAGCCGAAAGTATTCGACAGTGCGGCATTTACCGTGCGTTTTTGTGCTTTATCAAATGTAAAATTCAGATTATAATCAATGTTAGGGTCTTGGTCTTCGGGGTCGTGATTGGTAGTGGGCGGAACGAGGTCGTTTATCACAGCAAAAATTGCCATTATCGCCTCCACTGCACCCGCTGCACCGAGCAAATGCCCTGTCATAGATTTTGTAGCACTGATATTAAGTTTGTAAGCGTGCTCGCCAAACACTTCCTTGATAGCCTTCGATTCAGACACATCGCCAACAGGGGTAGAAGTGCCGTGAACATTGATATAATCAATATCTTCGGGTTTCAATCCTGCATCTTTCAGTGCGCGTTGCATTACCAATTTTGCGCCCAAGCCATCGGGGTGCGTTGCTGTAAGGTGATAAGCATCAGCCGACATTCCGCCGCCAACCACTTCGCACAGAATATTTGCGCCACGAGCGAGGGCGTGTTCCAATTCTTCGAGGATAACGCAACCTGCACCTTCGCCCATCACAAATCCATCTCGGCTATTGCTGAAAGGGCGTGAAGCGCGTGTGGGGTCATCGTTGCGGGTAGAGAGGGCTTTCATTGCGTTGAAACCACCTACACCACCGGGAGTGACGGCTGCTTCTGCACCACCGGCGAGTATCATCGGCGATTGTCCGAGCCTGATATAATTGAAAGCGTCAATCAGCGCATTGGTGGAGGAGGCACAAGCCGACGCAGTAGAATAATTCGGACCGCGAAAACCGTAGATAATCGAAATTTGTCCCGCAGCAATGTCGGAAATCATTTTAGGAATAAAAAACGGATTGAATTTTGGACCTTGCTCTTCGTTGGCGTAATAGTTGCCTACTTCTTGTTCAAAGGTTTGAATGCCACCTATTCCGGCAGCAAAAATAACACCTACATTTTCTTTATCGAGCGTTTCGAGATTGACACCGCTATTGATTATTGCCTCTTTGGCAGCAGCAATGGCGTATTGTGCATATCGGTCGAGTTTGCGTACTTCGCCTTTTTCCACATAGTCCAAAGGGTCGAAATTTTTCACCTCGCAAGCAAACTGTGTTTTAAAACTTGATGCATCGAAATGGGTTATCGGTCCTGCACCGCTCACACCATTGATGGCGTTCTTCCACATTTCTGTGGAAGAACTGCCAATGGGTGTAATGGCACCGACTCCGGTAACAACTACTCTTTTTAATTCCATTGAATAAAATTTATTGTTTCAATGCTTCAATGTGACCAACGGCATCGCCAACAGTAGCGATTTTTTCAGCCTCTTCATCGGGGATTGAAATACCGAATTCTTTTTCAAATTCCATAATCAACTCAACCGTGTCGAGAGAATCTGCGCCAAGGTCGTTAGTAAAACTTGCTGCTGCTGTAACATCTGCTTCATCAACGCCGAGTTTGTCCACAATAATTGCTTTTACTTTTACTGCTACTTCTGATACTTGTTCTGACATAATTTTTTAGTATTAATAATTAATTTTTACTACGTGAATTTTTTTTGCGGGTGCAAAGGAATAAAAAAATATTGAATTAACAATCATCGGAGGCGAAAAAAGTGCAAAAACTTGCACAGTTTAACCTAAAATGTGCAAGTTTTAACACTCATTCACAAAAAACGGCTCGTTTTTTTCGGCTATTCAACTGTATTTTTTTGTGAAAATTTGCCGCAAAAATCCTGATTACTTTGTTTTTTTAGGCATCAATGAATAGAGAGAAAATTAAGAAAAAACCTATAAAAAAAAGCGATGTTTGACTTGAAAAGGTACGACTTGTCCCGCAAGAGCGGGAGCCATTATCGGAACGCGGGGTGGTATTACACAAAAATCATAAGTATTCTATGTAAAATAAAAGGAAATACTAATAATCCTGCTGCCACAAAATATAAATACCAAACTTTAAATGTGTTGTTTAAATGATGATTTTTATATTTCTCTATAAGCATTTTATACCTTTTTCTGTAATAGAAATAATTAACGCCATCGCAGAAAAGTGCTAAAATAACCAATGCTATTTTAATGTTGTTTTTAGGGAATTGCCGTACAAATCTTCCAAATTGTTCATAATATTCACTATTTATTGAACCCAATATGAAATTCATAGACATAACTATAGAGAAAAACAGACATATGTATAATAATAACATTACGGCTATGGAACTATGAATAGCAGAATTATCCGAAATTTTTTCTTTTACTTTATACAACTTATATAGTCTGTAAAAAACATAATCAATCATAATTTTTTCTTTTTAATATTACCAAGACTAATCAATCAACGGTTTTTCAACCGCATTATTCAGATGGTCTCCCTCATTCCGCAAAGCCTGCCTTGTGGTTATAAATTAAGAGCCACAAAGATAATAAAAATTTATACGAAAAATGTAATTCTATTGTAAAGAAACGATGTTTGACTTGAAAAGCCCATAGCCCCGATAAGGCATAGCCATTATCGGAACGCGGGAAAAAATTCTTTGCGGCTTTGTATCTTTGCACCTTTGCGTTAAGTATATTATATTTTTAACGCAAAGGTGCAAAGTCGGTACTTGTCCCGCCTAAGCGGGAAAGCCGCTACGGTTAACAATTGAGCACTGTAGGAATTACACCGGGTCTCTGTGTTCAATTAATTAATGTGGGATTGCGGGCTTGATTCCGAAATATCGGAACAGGCTCCGCAATCCCTTTTTTCTTTCAATAGCACCTCAAAAAAATTAACCTTTGGAAATAAAATTGGAAATTGAATTATTTTTGTTACTTTTGCAGGCGCAATCGAATTGTATTTTTGGCTCCGTAGTTCAGCTGTATAGAATGTCAGATTCCGGTTCTGAAG
>JAITXR010000348.1 GCA_031284665.1 Paludibacter sp. | reverse complement strand
ATTAATTATTTCACAATTTTCAAAATTCCCCCTTTGTCCGATTTTATAATGTAAATGCCTTTGTCAAGATAATCAACATTGATATTCACTTCTTTTGATTGCAATAATTCAACGCCCATAGTGTTGTAAATTGTCAAATTTTCGGCGGCAGCATTGTAAATAACGCCATCGTAATAGTAAGCCGAAGTCAATTTCAGTACATTTACTCCGTCGGGAGTTACGGCTGTATTGTTTGTATAATCGTAATAAGCATTGGGGTTGAGCAAATAATTTGCCGCATTGCGCAAGACATTTACTGCATTGCTACTGAACAGAGTGTAACTGTTTTCTTCCATACTCAAACCTACCAAAAGATATTTTGCAGCATGACTTAAATCAATTTCGTGAATTGGTATTTTGGTTGCGTCGCCATCGATAGTTGCCAAAGTGTGATTGGCTGCGGTAAGTGCCGAAGTCCACGCACTGCCATTGAATGCGCCCGAATACTGAACGGCATTTATTGCCGTAGTTGGCTGAGCATAAAGCACAAGCGAAGTGCCATCAAAAGTTACATCTTTGAATATGGCGTGATTTTGAATTTCGGCAGGCACGGTTACCGAAGTACGTCCGATTTCTGTATTGCTTGGTGTTGACCAATTCCAACGACCGCTGCTATAAAAGAATGCTTTCAGATTTAGAATAGGTTTTACTCCAACTAATGCTTTGGTAGCCAATCCAATAGGATTTGCGCCTGCAACATTTGAGTGTAATACTATCAAATCGTATTTGTCGTAAAAAGCGTTAATGTCGGCAGGAGCATCTCCGGCGGCGTTCACAAATTCCACATCAAAAGCAGCGAAAGCGGATAGAAACAAGTCGTCGTAAGCGGCTGCTTGTCCGTTTACAGTCAATATACCTACTGATTTTCCGGTCGCAATCGTTACTGTTACAGTGTAAGTTTTAGTATCGCCGTTTTCGGCAGTTACGTCAATAGTCAGTGCGCCATTTTCAAAATTATATGTATTTCCGCTTGTAAAATTAGCAGTAGCCAAATCCGAACTCAAAGTAAAAGTTACCGGTAAATTATTGATAGCCGTTCCTTCGGGCAGTTTGACTGTAATAGTGCCTGCGGTATGATTAATAGTAGCGGCAAGTCCGGCAATAGTGGCAGTAGCGATTTTATTATCCGAATTTAATATCGGTGCGCCGCTGTCGTCTGAAACCAATTCCAAAGTTGCGCCTATGTAAGCCAAGCGAAAACTACCCGATCCGGTCAGCGTAAACGGATTAACAGTGCCTCCAATTTTATAAAGGTCTTCATCGACAGTCGAAAGGGTAACGCTGCGGTAAACTCTGAACGATTTACTGCCTACAGCTGCTTGAATTTCAATGGCATTTTCGCCTTTGCGGCAAATAGGATATTCCACTTCTTCGTAACCGATAATTGAATTGACATTGAACGGTACTTTATCCGAAAACAACACATAAGCCACGCCGCCCGCATCGAGACTTGCGCTTGTGCCATTCAGTTTTATTGATGCAATATTCTTCGTCTGACTGCTTGTCGTCAACGCATCTTCTACAAAATATGTATTGTCGGTAGTAAGATAAGCAGCATAAATTGAGCCGCTTGAATTATATACATTATTTGCGCTGTGATTCATTGCCTCGCTACCGGTCGAAACGGTAACTTTCATTTCGTCGGTAGTGCCTGCTTTAATGGTGTAAGTTTTGCCTGTACCAAATGTTACGCCCGAAGTAGCATTTACCTTAGTTCCCGAGCCGTTTGTTCCTACAAAATCGGTTCCTGCATCTACATAAGAAGAAACAAATGAAAATGTTCCAGCCCTAAAACTCCATACCGTGCCTGTGGTTGTACCCAAACTATTTGTGGCATCCACGCGCCAATAATAGGTGCTGCCCATTGTCATTGCGGCATTGGAATGTGTGTAGGTTTTGTCGCTCAATCCGGTGGCTATTTGGGCTAAAGATGCAGCAGAATTGCCGAAAAACACTTTATAAGTAACATCGCCAGCCCAAGGTCCTGTTTCGTTTTCCCAAGCAAAAATCACTTCGGTGTAGAAACGCGAAGTTTCGCCGATAGCCGGACTTGGATTAATACTTGCGTGAGGAAGTGCCGGAGTACCCGCAGTAGCAGTTTTCAAAATTTCGGAAGGAGTTGAATTTGCCAAACCCGATTTTGTGGTAATGAGGCGGAAATAGTAAGTAGTTTCTACGCTCAAGCCTGTTGATTGATAAGTAGTTGTGCTGGCAGGCAAAGTAGCCAAAGTTGTAAAATTAATTCCGTCTGTTGAACGTTGTAAAATAATGCCATCGCTTTCCACTGCCTGATTTATCCATTTAATATCTATCGACGAAGTGCTGCGAGTTGTCATTTCCAAATTCGAGGCTGTGCGAATATATGGAGCAACAGGTGCTGTAATGCTATTCAAATAATTTTCGATATTCAAATAACCGTTTGCGGCAGTTAGCAATGCATCGGCTGCGCTGTTGGGGTTTAATCCATTGGCAGTTTCCCACACATCGGGCATCCCATCGTTGTCGCTATCGGTTGGTTTTGTACCTACGCTTACCACGCCTACATTATTGTAAATTTTATTGGCATTTTCGTTAGTAATCAACGCGCCTTTTGTTCCATACGAAATCAGTTGATTAACCACATAAGCATCGGGAGCCGAACGTACAGGCAAACTTGCGCCTACCGAATCAATAGCGCGTGTCAATGCTTGTTCCGGAGTAACAATTCCGGCGGCAATGGCAGGAAATGGCTGCGGAATAGAGGATGTAAATCCTGTTACCGAAGTTTTTTGCGTCGCACTTCCATAACTCGAATTTGTAGTGCTTGAGCCATTGAGCACACCATCTTTATTTCCATCAACTTTGTTATTATTGCTGTTGGTAAAAATTTGAAACGCCGATGTAGCACGTTCAAAAGGGCTTGAGCCGCTGTTTGGACCACTGATAAAATAGTTACCTTCGCACCAGTTCCACGAATCAGCCGGAGTGTCGCCCATAATATAGCCGTTGCTGCCGTTCCAATTATATACAACATTGTTAATAAATTGGTTTAATCCTTTAATTTTCGGGTTACGGGTTTTGTTGTCGATATACAGGCAACTAATAATCGACACACCGCCATTTGTCTGTATCAGTCCGCCTGCAGAGTGCGACATAATACCTTGAGCGATAAGTGATTTTTGAATGGTAATATTTCCCGGCTCTGTGCCTTTGCTATCCCAATTGACCGAAAAATTTTCGTCCAATCCCCACATTATTGACATATGGTCGAAAATCATATTTGTGCCATTTGCCACGCCCGAAGCATCTTTGCCCGAATCGCCACCTTTGCCCATATAAATTCGTAAATAACGGACAATAAGATTGTTAGCGCCCGAAAACGAAACTCCATTACCATATAGAATTACGCCATCGCCCGGAGCGGTCTGTCCGGCAATATAAGAGTTTGACGAAAATACTACGCGCGAATTGAGTTTTATAACGCCTGCAACATCAAAAACGACAATTCGTCCGGGTTGACTTACCGCATCGCGAAACGAGCCTGAGCCGGCATCGTTCAGATTGGTAACGTGATAAATACTGCGAGTAGCAGCTGCGCGTGCGCCTTGCGAGTAACGTCCAAAGCCTTCGGCTGTGGGAAAAGCAAGTTGCTGCGAAAATAAAGTTACTGAAAATGATAAAAATAGAAATAAAGTAATGAATGTGTTTTTCATAAAAATAGAAATTTAGTGAATAGAAAATAGTGAATAGTTTATAGTGAAACACTACTAATTAATAGAATTTCCGCTGATTGAGTTTTTTTGACAAATATAAATACGTTTTGTTTAAACAGAATATATTTATTAATGAAAATAACGCCAATATTTGGCTTAGTGATTAGCGATTAACATCCTAATTTGTAAATTAATCACTTAATTAATTGAAAGTTGAAAATTTCGGGCTGCGGTTGCTGTTTCCGCTCTTCATTTCTTACTTCCTAAATTTCTTCATTTCTTAATTGGCACATTGGCACATTGGCACATTAACCATTAATCATTATACTGTCATAATTTCTTTTTCTTTGGCGGCGATAAGTTCATCAATTTTTTTGATGTATTTATCGTG